>JACRMQ010000006.1:300000-478410 GCA_016214905.1 Ignavibacteriales bacterium
ATCGATTATCGCGACACGCTTGGTACCATATTTTTGCTGAGCATAACGTGCTGCTATAGCAACGTTATTGAACAAACAAAAACCCATCGGTTTATTTCTTTCGGCGTGATGCCCTGGTGGTCGGACTGCACAAAAAGCGTTTTTTAAAATTCCACTCATTACTGAATCGGTTGCAGCCAAAACTCCGCCAACCGCTATCAGCGCCGCATTATAAGAGGATTCAGATACACGAGTATCTCCTTCATCAACAGTCTGCAATCCCTGCCTGCATGCCTGACGCAAATATTTCGAATGTTCAGGTGTATGCACTTTGGTTATCCAATCTTCGGGTGCCTCATCGATGATAAGGTGCTTGAGTTTGTGCCAAAGTTTTGTCTGCTGAAGATGCGATACAATTGCCTTCAACCGTTCAGGACTCTCCGGGTGTCCGGGTCCGGTATCGTGCTTCAGAAAATATTCGTTATAAACAAAACCTGTTCTTGAACTCAATGTAATTTACCTGTTCTGTATTCTTATGAAGATAATGATACTTTTCTTATTCGTCAAATCATAAGAAATCGTTGCTCAGATGATGGGGATTTTGTATATTATAACTCATCACAAACAAATTAATCATTAATGAACGAAAACAGTTTTACCGGTATCTTTGAATTAGACCGGAAAATCGGGGGGTTCCTTCGACAAATATCACTTGAGATAGAACCTAAAACAGGCGATCCATTCATTCGTCCCGATTTGGTGAGGGGATTTAATCTTCGTGAAGGTTGTTACATCGAAGTGAAAGTCCAACGCGGCAGGCGCGGCGGACATGAAGCCGCTTCGATAATTCACGTTAATGGAATGAAGCCGGAGAAATGGAGAGATGTAACGGAGTTCTCTGGTCGCACCGCAATCGATCCGAACGAAAGAATTAAACTAACCGTCGCCCCATCAGATACTTCTATGCGCGTGGTTGATCTTTTATGTCCTCTTGGAAAAGGACAACGCGCTTTGATTGTCTCTCCACCGAAAGCGGGGAAAACAATGTTGATGCAGCAATTCGCGCATGCTATCAGCGCGAATCATCCTGAAATTGAGTTGATAGTTTTGCTCGTGGATGAACGACCCGAAGAAGTAACCGAGATGCGGAGATCAATCAAGGGACAAGTATTCGGCAGTTCGAACGACAGTAACGCACAAAGTCATGTGAGGTTGGCGCGATTGGTTCTTGAGTTTGCAAAACGAAAAGTTGAAGCGGGTGCTGAAGTTGTGCTGCTGGTCGATTCGCTTACACGAATGGGCAGAGCATTCAACGCTTCCCAACGCAGCAGCGGAAGAACCATGTCTGGCGGTGTGGATATCCGCGCGCTTGAAATTCCGAAAAAAATATTCGGTGCGGCACGCGCTTTGGAAGGAGAAGGATCGTTAACAATACTCGCAACCGCGCTCATAGAAACGAATTCGCGCATGGATGAGCTGATCTTTCAGGAGTTTAAAGGTACGGGTAACATGGAATTGGTATTAGACCGCGAGCTCGCCGATCTGCGGATATTTCCCGCCATTAATATTCCGAAATCTGGAACTCGGAGGGAAGAATTGCTCTTTGGTGCCGATACGGGAAAGTATCAGTTGCTGAGACGTTCGCTCCACCGGATGAAACCGAAAGACGCGATGCTTACATTTTTGAAAGCGCTGCAAAAATTCCCCACCAATCAGAAACTATTATCACACATTTCCGATATCATATCTGAGTAATGGAATTCAGTATAAACGTCCCGGACAATTTTTCATTATGGCCGACTGTTTATAGCCACGGATGGTGCATCCTACCTCCATTTAAAGTCGATAAAGAAAATAAATCACTTGAAAGAATATTTAAATTAGGATCGGGGAAACACCTTGCCATCATGATTAAAGATGGCAAGAAGGGAAAAGTGAATATCTTTTCTAGATCAAAATTGAATAGTGTTGAGAAAAAGGATTTGATATCCCAGTTGAAATCGTGTTTAAGGATGGATGAAGATTATTCGGAATTTTATAAAGAGGCGCGTAATTATAAAGAATACTGTTGGATTCCGAAAATTGGCGCAGGGCGTTTGCTCCGGACTCCGACGGTTTTCGAGGACGTTGTAAAAATGATATGCACAACCAATTGCAGTTGGGCGCTTACCGAAATCATGGTAAATAATCTCTGCACGAAATTAGGGATGAAAGTTGAAGATTCCCGATTCATGTTCCCAACACCTGAAACGATTGGAGATTGTTCAGAAAAATATCTTAGGAGAGAGATTCGTGCCGGTTATCGCGCGCCATACATTCTTGAATTATCGCGAAGAATAACAGAGGGAAATATTGTTATTGAACAATGGCGTACAAGCGGTTTATCAACAGAAGAATTATTTAAAGAAGTTCGTTCTGTGAAGGGAATTGGTCCTTATGCCGCAGGGAATATTTTAAAACTTTTGGGACGTTACGATTATCTTGGTATTGATAGCTGGTGCCGGGGAAAATATTTTGAGATTCATCGAAACGGAAAAAAGTGCAGCGATAAAGTAATAGAAAATTATTATAAGCATTTCGGCAGGTGGAGGGGGCTATTTTTCTGGATGGATGTAACGAAAGATTGGTATTCTCAGGAATTCCCGTTCTGATGGCTGATTTTCAAGGTTTCTTTTAAAGAAAATGACAATGATTGAAGAATACAGACTTTCGTTGAAGATGCCCGAAGTGGAAGAGATTTTCGATCTCATTTTCTACAGACCGTTAGCTTTTCTTTTTGTTCAATCAATAAAGCGTTTCTCCATCACTCCGAACCAAATTACTTTTATCTCTATGATGTTCGGATTTTTTGCCGCATGGCAATTTAGCCACGGCACTTCTGAAGCATTAATTATTGGCGGTGCATTATTTGTTGTATCAAATGTATTAGATTGCGCGGATGGACAGCTTGCCAGAATACAAAAAAGCGGTTCATTGCTGGGGCGGGTTATAGACGGTGTGGCAGATTATATAGTCGGGCTTGCCGTTTTCATCAGTATAGGATTTGGGTTTGCTGCCATAAATCACGAGATGTGGATTCTTGTTATTCTCGCCGGATTTAGCACTGCTATGCATGCAATATTCTTCGATCATTATCAAAACGAATTTATGTCAACCGTAAGATCGGAGATCAATTTTCTCGATAAGGAAATTGAACAATTCAGCAGCGAAGTTGAAAGAATGAGGATTGAAAAAAGTAACAGTACGAAAATTATCTTTCTGATTCTTTATCTCAAATATTTAAATATACAAAAACAATTCGGTAAGAGATCGGATAATATTGGTTATGCTCCAGACCAATACAAAAAAGAAAATTCTGTTCTTATACGCTTTTGGAGTTTTATTGGTCCCACAACAAATAGAACAATTTTAATATTCTTTGCCTTTCTCGGAAGGATAGATATTTATCTCTGGGTAATTCTGATTGCAGGAAACTTATGGCTAATATTCTGTCGTGTTTACCAGTACAGTATTGATAATAAAAAGAAAACGTCTTCAGTCAATGCCTAAACAGGATCCGATTACATTTTTCAAACAATCGTTAAAGTCAGAATCATACTTTGCAGATGAGTTGGTGAACATTTATTTATTACGTCCGATTGCGGCGGTTATTGTTTGGATTTTTTATCCGACCAGAATCACTCCAAATCAGGTTACTCTGATGGCTATTCTTCTCGGACTGGCGAGCGCGGCTGCATACTCTTTTGGAACAGCGGCGGCAATTGCAACGGGCGGTGTTCTCATTGTAGCCAAAGATATTTTTGATGATGCTGATGGACAACTAGCGCGGGCTAAGAAGATTTATTCCCGCCGCGGACGCTTTCTGGATTCTATCGGCGATTTTATTGTTGATGTGGCACTATTTTCTTCAATAACTTACATCGTTTATATAGCGGAGCCAACCGGCTGGATAATGTTTCTTGGCATATTATCTTTTATCGGGATTACATTGAGAGTTTCGTATCATGTCTATTATCAGGTTTCTTTCTTTCATCTGGAAAATCAATACCCGCTCAACCGTACAGCAGAAGAAATAACCGAGGAAGATTTAGAAGGTGATCGTTTAGCCCTGAGGCTTCAGAAAATATTTATTTTAATTTATGGATGGCAGGATAAATTAATGCTCCGGATAGACCGGTGGTGTAAGGGAAGAAATTTTGATAAAAAGTTATTAGCAACCTGGTATTCAGACCGGTTGGCATTAAGAATATCCGGGCTATTAGGATTTGGTACAGAGTTTATGCTTATGTGTATTTGTTCATGGATCAATGAACTCCAGGCTTATCTGATTATTAATGTTATTGTTATGAATGGGATATGGATGGTAAGTATATTTTATCGCCGTTTTATACTTGCCAGAAATTTAGCATGATGAAATTTTGATCATCCTGTTTAACGTCAATTACCATCGCTTATATTCTTTAGTGCTTTTATAGATTCTTCGATATGTTTTTCAGCTTGCATCTGTGAGTTAAAAGTGTGAACCACAATTCCTTGTTTATCCACGATATAAGTAACCCTGCCGGCTATTAATCCGAAAAGATTAGATGGCACACCGAATAAATTTCGCACTTTATTCCCATCATCGCTCAATAAGATGTAATTTAAGTTGTGCTTTTTGGCGAACTGTTTATGACTTTCCACATTGTCGGAACTGATGCCGATGATTTCCGCATCTGCCATACGGAAAATCTCATACTGATCTCTGAAACTGCAAGCTTCTTTTGTGCATCCCGGACTGTCGTCTTTGGGATAAAAGTAAATAACCATATTTTTCTTACCAATTATAGCAGAGATATCAATCATTCTCCCGTTTTGGTCGGGGAGAGTGAATGCCGGGATACGACTGCCAATATCTATCTTATTCATACTGTTGCCTGAGAATAAATTTATATCACTGTTAAAAAAGAAATAAAGAAAAAATAAAATAAAATACACGGAGAGGTAAAAACGGTAAAAATTCCGCTGTCGGATGTAAAGTGTATTATCGGGATAGATGTTTCCCAATAATCCTTTGATCTCTCTGATAAAAACCGGTTTAATGTTAATGAGCCATCGATCAGTTTGGTAAACGGTTTTACGGAATCTACTTCGGTAATAACCCAAAGGCAGACCCCAAACCATAAACAATATCAACCATATGTTTTCGAGCCATTGCATAGTTTATCAATTATTTTTTGGAAACCATGGAATAAAAGTACTTGTTTTCTTCACATATTCTCTGTATTGTGGCTTGGTTTCTTTGAGTGTCTTTTCTAATAATGTCACCCCCGAAACTTTAATAATGAGAGTAGTCATAAGGAGTGAACCAAAAAAGGGCACATAGCTGCCGCCTGATATAGAAATTAAACCATATCCCAACCAGACTGCAGCGTCACCGAAATAGTTTGGATGTCGGGTGTATCGCCATAAACCGGTGTTGAGCACTTTTCCTTTATTCATAGGATTTGATTTGAATTTTGCTAATTGGTAATCACCAATCGTTTCAAATATAATACCAATAATCCAAAAGAAGATTCCGATAATATCTAAGATATTGAGCGAGGGGTCGGTTGTATAATACTGTGCTCCGAGGAGTGGTACGGAAATCAGCCACATGAGAATCCCTTGCAGGAGAAATGTCTGAAAAAAGCTTATCCACCAGTAACGGTGTTCACCGTAATTTTTTCGAAATTGCCGGTAACGAAAATCTTCTCCCTTGCCGATATTTCTCAATGCGAGATATATTGACAGGCGAAATCCCCAAACTGAGACAAGCGTTGTAATGAGAATCTTACGTATTATATATCCATCGGTAAGGAAGAAATATAACCATGCTGAGATTATAAAACCGATGCCCCAGAAAAGATCGACAATACTGACATTTTTAATAATTACACTTATTATCCAGAGCAATGTCATCATGACAAGAATGAATAACAGTGCTTGAAAATATATCTCGAAAAATGTCATTGGCATTCTCCTTATTCAAACATAAATGAAACTGCCGCTGCGCCTATGCCCGCATTCATTCCAATGACCGGTGAAATGTTAACGGTATCGACCGGTGTTTTTCCTGTGAGTATTTTCATCTGATCGGTGTACCAATTAGCGGCATCTTCGTTGCCGGCGTGTAGAATGATGTAATTCCAGATATCCTTCCCATTGCTGAGGTCGCGGATGTGTTCCATAATTTTTTTCATATTGGATTGCTGGTTAAAAGTTTTGCCAAATAATATTGATTTTCCATCTTCATCAAGTGAAACGATCGGATTTATATTAAGTAATCGTGCCAGTAAACCTTTTACCTGAGAAACTCGCCCCCCACGAACCATGTATTCAAGTGTTTGAACACTGACGAATATTTTAGTTTGCCTGAGCCATCGGTCAGACGCCTCCAGAATTTCAGAATGTGTCCTGCCTGATTCTATCGCGCGGGCGATTCGAAGTGCTAGCAAGCCGAGACCGCCTGAGAGGTTTCTTGAGTCGATTACTGAAATCTGTTTATTGAATTCTTTACTCACTTTTTCTGCTGCTTTCCGGCTGCTGTTCAGTGTCCCGCTGAATTTACCAGTGAGATGTACAGCAATAATTGAATCATAGTGAGAAGCAAGCTGTGAATAGAGATTGAGAAACGCTGTGTCATTCACTTGGGATGTTGAAGGAAAAGCCTGCATCTCATCTAAAAGCGTGTAGAACTGTTTCGGTGTTATTGTGATTTTGTCGAGATAATGGTTTTCGCCGAAGTGGATATTAATCGGTAGCATATGAATTTGATGATAATCCATTAATTTTTCAGATAGGTCACAGGTAGAATCGGTTACTAGCGCGATTTTCCATTTTCTGTTGTATGCCGCCTCACTTTGACGGATCATGTCTTCAGCTTTTTGATTGGTGAGGATTCCGACTCTCCGCAACCGGGTAAATAAATCTGCGGGCGTATTCGTGTGAAGGTGAAAGTGTGTAATTTTTTGGGAACCTGCAACAACAACGGAATTGCCAAATTCATACAGAATATTTTGTAATGAATGACTATCGATGGCTGAATGTTTTATTGTTGCTTCGGTGCAGAACCTATGGGTTACAATCTCGGGGACAATCTCCTGGACTTTCTGTATGTCGATGGTTTCTATTTTCGAATGCAGAAGTCGCTTAATATTTTTCGACTTAATAAGATCGATGATGCCTTCAATGAATAGAACGAACCCTTTTGCACCAGCATCGACAACATTTGCTTTAGCAAGAACCGCAAGCTTCGATGTTGTTTCCTCTAATGATCGCCGTATAATTTCGTGTGAACCAATGATAAGCTGGGCAAAATCCCGGGCCTTTTCTTTGTTGTTATGAATATATTCAGCCCAGTCATTGATCACGGTGAGCATGGTCCCTTCGACAGGATTGGCAATCGCATCGAATAAATGTTTTACAGATCGTTTGATGATCTCAGCAAATTCAATAGGAGAGAGTGCGACCGAGTTTCCAGCTTCGGTGCTCATTCCGTATAGGAACTGGGCGAAAATGATGCCGGAATTCCCACGTGCTCCTGCTAGAGCGGCATCGGCAATTTTATCTGCGGTTATCTTGAATGACCTATCGGGATGTATTTGTTCCAGAACAGAGCGGATTGTAGAAGTAAGATTTGTTCCGGTGTCGCCGTCTCTAACAGGGAATACATTAATACGGTTTAACTCAATCTGATTTTCGAACACCCTTTGCGCGCCTGCTCTAAAAACGTAATAAAGCATCCGTCCATCAAGTTTTGATATAGAGCTGTCTTTCATTGATATGCGCCGATAAATTTTAATCTATGTCCGTGTTCCTAAAATACAACTTATGATTAGGTAATATCGTTCCTTGAATCGAATTTATCTTTTTCTGCTGTGAAATCCTAAAATAATACCCAGAACTACCGACCATATTGCAGCGAGACCGATCTGATATGGTTTCGGCAAAATAAACGTAATAGTGTGCGCGGGGATCCAAAACCAAAGCAAAGATAGCATGCCTTTATGAATATTGTCCCAATTCTTTTCGCGCGCGATTATGTTATCTAAAACTCTGTGCATTATCACGAGGAATGGACCGAACTGTAAATTCATAGAAACTGAAACGGCAAAAGATCTGCCGAACAAATCAAGCGACGGCAGGAGGTCGTGTTGTATTAAACTATCAACAAATCCTTGAAATCCCGTGAAAGCGTATTTGATGCACACAGCGAGCAAAGCCCACTCAAGCATTTTCAATAAAAGTGTCAAAGGGGAAAACGGGAAGGAAATCTTTTTCTGAATCAACCACTTGGATACGATATCACCAAACGTCCCGAGTATTGCAAACTGAACCATTGCGGTTGTTAGCGGATATTCCGAGACTAAAGAGATATACCAAGTCATACCGGTAGATTTATTTGTTCATTAAAAATTATTTTTAGATATTCAGGCAACGGCAGAGAGGAAACCGCGGGTTGAATAATTTTTAGGAACAGGTTAAGATGTTAAAATACGATTCATCAGAGCGAGCAGTTCATCGACATCGCACGGCTTATCGATAAAAGCTTCGGCTCCGTTGCGTTTGGCTTCAACGGCGTTCGACAAATCGGCAAAGGCAGTCAGTATAATGACTTTTGTAACCGGATAATGCTTCTTGATATATTTCAAAACTTCCAGACCGTTCATCTTGGGCATCTTGATGTCAAGAATAGCGAGGTCGAATTGTTTTTTCTGAACACGGGCAACGGCTTCAACTCCGTCGTAAGCTACAGTCACGTCGTATCCTGCCCTGGCTATTTCTTTTGAGAGGAGATCGAGCAGACTCACATCGTCGTCAACAGCGAGAATTTTATATTTTGGTTCCATAATAGTCCAATTTTGCCATTAATATACGAATAATTTTTTGAAGAGCAAATGTAGGAAATAATTCGATAATGGAAATCGGAAACGTCTCTTATAATTTGATTTTAGTTTGATTTTGTGTTTCGATTTCATTTGTTTACCTTAACTATAAATTATTTTTGTTCGATAGTTCAATATGTCAATTCAATTAATACTCTCTACTGTTCTCATCTCATTAGCCCTCATCTTTTACTCAATCGGTGTTTGGTCTGAACGAATTGCCAAATATCTTAAACCGTGGCATGTGGTTACCTTTTGGACGGGATTTACTTTTGATGTTTTGGGGACATTAGCAATGCATCAGTTGGCTAAAGGACCATTCAATATTCTGGAACCGCACACCTTTACCGGTCAGGTTGCTTTATGGCTTATGTTCGTTCATGCAATCTGGGCTACAATTGTAACGCGGAAGGGGAGTGAGGAATTGCGAATTAAATTTCACCGTTACAGTTTGGTGGTTTGGTTGATATGGCTGGTTCCGTATTTTGGCGGGATGTATATCGGCATGACGAATCGTTCTTAGAAGTCTTTGCAACTGTCATCCTTCAACGGGTTCGTCATACTCACCGCATGCAATCTCAGGTTTACGTTGCGCGATATTATTCGTGATTGCAACTACAGTGTTTATTGTTTTTTGATTTTTCGAAGCACTCTTTTCCTTCTCTCAGCGAATAATAGGCGAGTGCAAGCGAACCAATTGCGTCTATGTAAGGTATTTTCACAATCTCGTATATCGCGCTGGCGGCAAGCAGTACAATCGACATGTTCACGCAGACTCTTGTGCATTCAGCATCGGCGAGTATAGCTTCTGAGTTGAGCGCTTTACCCATCCGCCGCTTCCAATAAATTAAGATCAGCATCACCGCAATTGAAATTATCGAAATAACAACTCCCCAGAATGTCGATTCCGGTTTGTGTCCGATATAGAGGTTGTAGATACCGGTTGCAACAAGACCGGCAGTAAGAATATAAAAAGCCGATCCGGTAATGCGTAATGCGGTGCGCTCAAAATTATCCCTGCAGGTATCTGGTTTCATATGAATGCGGATCACCATATGCGCGATGCCAAGTCCTGAGATCGCTTCGATGAAACTATCAACACCGAAACCGAAAAGAGTGAAACTCTCATCCTGGTAACCGAAGTAAATTGAAATAACTCCTTCGATTATGTTGTAAGCAATCGTAAAAATTGCCAGACCGAATGTTATCTTATAAAGCTTATCGGTATCGATCCTGGCGTCTGAAGAGGAGTTCATTTTATTTGCAAAATTAATCGCGGAAGGTGTTTACTCTACCGCTTTAAATTCTGAGATAAGAGATTGGATTAATTCTTTTACGGAAGTGATACGTGTAGCTTTGAAAGCGTTCGCGCCGGCGAATGCGTATCCTTTTTCAAAATTTCCTTTTAGAGCATTTATCAGCGCGGTGATAATGCAATATGGACTGCTGGAAATTTCACATGTCTTAATGCACTGGAATGGGCATTGAAGCGGTTGCTTTTTCCCTTGTTTAACTTTCTCTAAAAAATTACTCATGATCGCGCGTCCCGGCATGCCAACCGGACTTTTAATAATCTCAATATCTTCGCTTTTAGCATCGATGTAAGATTGCTTGAATGCGTCCGAAGCATCGCATTCATCTGTGGTTACGAAGCGTGTACCCATTTGCACACCCGAAGCGCCTAACTGCATAATATCATAAATATCTTTACCGGTGTAAATACCGCCGGCTGCGATAACGGGTATCGGCTGATTGTACATTTCTTCTATTTGCCTAACTTCGTGAACAACTTCCGGTATCAATTTTTCGAGTGAGTAATCTTTATCTTCGATCTGTTCAGGTTTGAAACCAAGGTGCCCGCCGGCTTTTGGACCTTCAACTACGATAGCATCTGGAAGGTAGTCGTAATTCTTTTTCCACTTTTCACAAATGATTTTGGCGGCACGTGCTGATGAGACAATTGGCGCTAATTTTGTGACGCTGTCTTTTTTTAGAAAACCCGGAAGGTCTAAAGGAAGACCCGCTCCGGCAAAAATTATATCGGTTTTTTCGGCAATAGCTGTCTTAACCATATCGGCAAAATTGGACATCGCCACCATGATATTAACTCCGATTACACCGCCGGTTTTTTCACGGGCTTTCCGTAACTCTTCGCGCAAACCAAGGATGCTTGCCTCTAAAAAATCTTTTGATGATTCTTTGTATAAAAGTCCGAGACCTGCGCTGGAAATCACGCCGATTCCCCCTTCGTTAGCTACAGCTGCTGCTAAGCCCGATAGTGATATTCCGACACCCATTCCACCCT
This sequence comes from Ignavibacteriales bacterium, assembly GCA_016214905.1. Taxonomy (NCBI): domain Bacteria; kingdom Pseudomonadati; phylum Ignavibacteriota; class Ignavibacteria; order Ignavibacteriales; species Ignavibacteriales bacterium. Next base: position 311,191 of record JACRMQ010000006.1, read on the forward strand.
GTATTACTGGAACCGGTATATGTAAATTGCCAATTTGTAATGATTTCATTTCGTCTTTAAAATATTCTTCTTTACAAGATAGTCATAATATTTCAGAATAAATAATTTATTGGATAAAAGTGGACAATTTGGATAAATTAGAATTAATCGCATCATCTCAACGTTCTACATTATGCTTTGCACGCAAGCGAGTATACACCATTGAGATTATCAAGAGTACTACTCCGAGTATAATGAATGAGAGGATCCGATAGGTTGGTTCAAGATTGCTAGTTCCCATAATAAGAACGTAACCGACAGTGAGAAGAAGAGTAAAAACTGCCATCCAACGATATTTCTGTTTTTTCAAAATGAGATTAAGTAAATAATAAATCATTGCAACTGCAACCCATGAGAGGGCAACATACTCCCTTGGAAGGATATGATAAAGTGTATATGGAAAGAATACAAATGCTGCTGCGAGATATGCGCTCCGCATCACTTCGGTTTTCAACTCAAGCCGATCCTGCTTGGCATTCATAATTCGTGCGCTTAATAATGCCACAATCCCGAAGCTAAGACTCATCACACCTATGACTTCTTCAGTCGCCATGTACACGATAAGAATGATGAGATAGATACCAAAGTTAGCAACGACAATGTACTTTGATCGGTACCATATTGCAGTTGTGATGACTAGTAGACTTTGCCATGATAACCATACCAGCGATGCGGGCAGTCCAAACCAATACACAATTCCCACAGTCAACGCAAGATAACCGGTCATGACGTAGAAAAACGTTATTAACTTCGTTTTATCTCTCAGCCAAAAAATTGATGATAATATTAGGAATGGAATCGATGCCAGTATATGAGCTAGTGTGATCTCTGAAGGTTGTAAAGCAAGGGTGAGCAATAAATATAAACCGTAACACACAACACTATTCAATATGACGTTTATTATTGCAGGTGCATCTTCTTCTCGATTTCGACGGATGATTATGCCAACCGTATTTATCAATCCATATAGCAAAATAAAATATACATGTAGATTTGGAGTCGATACGATTTGAAGGGGATTACCGATGAACGGATTATTCAGAGACCAAATGGCGTGCGTAAGATAAGCCATGATTGACGAGTATATGGTAATCCAAATCCATTGAAAACGTACCTGAAGATAAATGGCGTAAACCGAGAGGAGTGAGATGACAATGAATGTGAAGTACGGATTGCCTCCGGTTAACGCTGTAAAATATCCGAGTGTAATATTGATACCGGCAAGATATACAGAATTTCTGCGGGTGGCAACGAACAAATTAATTATTACAACAGAAGCCAATAAAATTTGCTCGATCACGATATTATCAATAACATAAGGATCACTGAAAAAGTGAAGCCGAAGTGTTGAAAAATATAACAGGAGCAATCCGCTTCCCATGAAATATTGTGAAATTAATGTATAAGATTTTCTCCAGTAATAAGAACAACCTACCAGAGCCAACGTAATACCGTAACCGAATAAACTTGGCATTATCGGGGGTAGATTTTGAAACGGAAATGTAAGTAATAACCCTATCCCGATCGCGAGGATTAGAATGCCGACTTTTGCGAACCAATATTGACCAATGCGAAATTCGAGTTTATCTTCCCGTTCTTCTGTGTCAACAGATGTCGGCAGTGGATGATTTTCTTTCGATTCTGCTTGTGAGAAAGTTATATTCAGTTCTTGCTCGATGCGGCGAATCCGTTCGTCGAGCAGTCTGAGTTGCTGTTGGAGTTTAAAATTCGAGACACTATCGGATCGATCTTTCATTGTATGTTACTTTCGAATAGTTTAGATGTACAGGTTTATAGCATATCTCACTTAGGATGATATTTATCATCTGAATCCGCATAGACGTAACTTATCCAAGCGTTGGTGCTATTAAAATTCCAATCACATATGTAATCGCCGCTTCACCCAATCCAACTAGCGTCATTTCTGTTCCACCTTTAAGCCATGAGCGACCTGTTACAATCACCTTCGATGCGCCGACAAGAAAATGAGCCAGAGTACTTACAATCAGCGAAATTAGCAATCCTTCTATCCCGGTGAAAAAAATAAATGGAATAACAGGCACCGACGCGCCTATTGCCGTGCTGATAGTTGCGCTGGTTGCAGCTTTCCATTGGTTGGGAAAAGATTTTTCAGATAAACCCAATTCTTCATGCGCCAGCGTTGTCAATAGATGATCGGGTTGTTCAGCAAGTTTCTTTGTCATGATTCTGGCTTCTTCTTCACTGAAGCCCTTGAGTTGATAGAAGAGTTCCATTTCTTCAATCTCTTCCTGAGGATTTTCTGAGATCTCCCGTCGTTCTTTTTCAATTTCCGCTTCATACACTTCACGTTCAGATTTTGTTGCCAGGTAGGCACCGCTTCCCATCGAAAGGGCGGAGGCAATCGTGGCTGCGAAACCGCTGAGAAGTATAAATTCACTGTTGGCGCTTGTTGCACCTGCAACACCGCTGACTACACCGAACGCCGCACCTAATCCATCGTTAACGCCGTATATCGCCTGACCTATCCACCCGCCAGCATGCACATGCCATTTCTCTCTGCCTAATATTTTTTCCAGTCTATTTTGCGGAAGATGCGAAGTGGTTGTATTCCCGAATTCTTCCAAAACTTTGCTGTGTGCATGTTCTTCTTTTTGTGCTTCCAAGATGGAAGATTTATCGGTATCAGATTGAGCGTTATTTAATAAATTGTCGTACAGTTTGTCAGCTTGTAATTCATCCGCCTCAAGCATTTTTGCCGCAACCTCGGCATCGCTTTTAAGCAATATCAATCGGCGCATTTTTTCTGGGAATGTTTCAGAAAATATTCCAACATGAACATCGAGTTCGCGAAGCCGTTTTGCCCATGTTTCGGCATGTCGTTCTTCGGCTTCTGCCATGCGAATCAGAATATCTTTTTTCGCACTATTTTTTTCCTGATTTGCCAATGCCCTGTAGTCCTGGGCACTCAGCATTTCATCACGCCATGCTTTTTTCAAGCCATTAATAAAATCTTTTTTCTTTTCCATGATCTATCAATTAAAAAGTAAAAAGTAAAAAGTAAAAATGACACTCATAACTAATAACTCATGATTCATATCTCATATCTATCATTTCATCCTTCCTCATCTACCACCCAAGGTTCCAGCAACTTATCATTTAATCCTTCGAGGAATCGGGATGGTTTCGTAAGAATAGTGCCGCTTTCTCTATCGTATATGTTGATTGGGTAAGTGATAAATAAATTTTCTTTTGCGCGTGTGCATGCGACGTACATAAGGCGACGTTCTTCTTCCAGTTCTTCAATGTTATTTGCCGCGTACATTGTTGGAAAACGCCCGTCAAGTGCGTATATGATGAATACGCTATGCCATTCCAATCCTTTTGCGCTGTGAATGGTAGATAATGTTAAATATTCATTGTCGCTGCTAACCGGTTCAATGTCGGCAATGCTCTCATTTGGCGGTTCAAGTGCAAGGTCGGTTAAAAAAGAACCGACATCTTTGTATCTTTCGGCAATTTGTTCGAACATTTCCAGGTCTTTTTTCCGCTTTGTATGATCATCGAATTTCTTTTTCATCATCGGATGGTAATAAGTGATGATGCGAGACGCTTTCTCGGAAGGTGCAAATTTATCGGTTGAAACTGATTTGAGTAATTCAAATAATTCCTTCACGTTGTGTGAATAGTTGTTGTATTCTTTCCAGAAATCTAAGATGGAAGTATTTGCGCGCTTATGCAGGATGTCGTCGATAATCTTTTCGGCAGAGCGGGGACCAACCCCATCGATCAATAACAATATTCTGTTCCATGCAACAACATCGCGTGGATTTTCAAGCACGCGAAGATACGCGATCATGTCTTTGACGTGTACGGTCTCTATAAATTTATATCCACCGAATTTTCTGAATGAGATGTTAGCTTTGGCAAGCTCGATTTCCAAGTCGAAAGATAAGAATGACGATCTGAAGAGAACGGCAACCTCTTCCAGGTTGACACCCTGTTCCCGAAGCTCAAGAATTTTCTGAACAACAAACTTTGACTGAAGGTTTTCATTTTCCGCAATTATTAATTGAGGCAAACTGCCTTCACTCTTATTCGTAAAAAGAAATTTGGAATATTTATGTCTCAGCGTCATGGATGAGGTTGGGAGAATAATGCTAATTTTACTATCGTCAACTTCCCATATACCGATCCTATTTCGGATTGATTCATCATCTTCAGCGTACCGTTCGTTGTAAACCAGACACCTGTTAAGCCGTTACCTGATTTATTACCGACAGCACTGAATTTATCAAGAAGTTTGTTGGAGTTGATATTCCCGCTTATGATTATCGGATAACTTTGAAATGTCTCGGGCAATTGTTTTAAGGAGGCGACGATGCTTTCTAGATCATCCAGAGAAGCTTTTTCCGTGATATGTGTGCTGATTACAACCAAATTCTGCGCGCCGCAATCGATTATCGTCTGCATAGCCGCTTCGAATCCGGTAGACTTAATTTTATCGAACTGCAGATTCTCACTCGATCGGATGGGGTAAACCGAAAAAACGCTATTGCCCATTTGGCGTCCGCCTAGGTTTATCGTTTCGCCGAATGATTTTCTCATCTCGGTTTCTTTGGCGAGTTCATCAACAAGATCAGCTCTTGTTTTTATATCGGGATAACGAGTAATGCCCTGCACTGTAAGAATATCTATTGAATCATTTTTTATTTGGCGGGCAAATTTTTGAATGTCATTTAATTCAATTTTCCTCCCGAATTTGGATATATCGATCGTCGCGAATTTGATGATCATATCCGGTGCAATTTCTTTGACTGCCGGCGGAGGGGGTGGTGGCTTTTCTTTAATGATTGGTTTTGGAGGTTGGCATCCGATAATTAGAATTATGAAAAATAAATAAAGTTTTTTTTGTTTCATCAGTATTCCTAAGAATTAGTCTAATGCGCGTTTCAGAATTTCGTTGGCAACATTAAGAATCGATTGAGTGCTCCTGAAATTCTCTTCAAGTTTTATCACATTGCATCCCGGATAATCGTCGGGAAAATCCAAGATGTTCCGTATAGTCGCACCACGGAATGCGTAAATTGCCTGTGAATCGTCTCCTACTACCATGATATTCTGATGTTTGTATGTGAGAAGTTTAACCATTTCTGCCTGAAGTTTGTTTGTGTCCTGATATTCATCAACCATAATATATTTGAAATGGTTCGAAGTTTCCGCACGAACCGGTTCATTCTGTTTCAAGAGTTTGTTGAAGTTTAGAAGTAAATCATCATAATCCATTGTTCCATGAGATATTTTATATTCAGAATATAACTCATGCACTTTTCGAATATCCGGTTCATCCTCAAGATAGTGCGGATAATCGAGAGTTAAAATTTCAGTTAAAGATGCTTTTGTGTTAACCGATCGGCTGTACAAATCGTAAAGCGTCTCTTTTCTCGGAAACCTGCGCTCGCGCGTGTCGAATTTTAGACGAGTTCTTATCAGGTTCATCACGTCCTCAGCATCACCCTGATCGAGTATCGTAAAATTTCGTTCATATCCGATCAGATTTGAATATTTTCTGAGGATTGAATTCGAGAAAGAATGAAATGTTCCGCCGGAAACCCTTTCACATCTGTGATCCAACAATAATGAAGCGCGCCTGAGCATTTCTTGTGCCGCTTTGCGGGTGAATGTAAGAAGAAGAATATGTTCCGGTTTTACTCCAAGCTCAACGAGATATGAAACACGATATACAATTGTGCGTGTTTTCCCGGTGCCGGCACCGGCAATGATCAGATTCGGACCATTAATTGATGTGACCGCATCGTATTGCGCGCTGTTCAATTCGGTCTTATAATCGATTTGAAATCGAGATGGTTGAACAATGTGAAGCGTTTCGTTCGATTTTTTTATTGTGTATTTTTTCATAAAGAAGTATATGAGTAGATGAGTCGTTGAGAATTTAAGTGAATGTGATAAAATATCTCAAATACTCAACACACTACTACTTACAGAATATATCAAAAGCATAAAGAAATGGCAAAGGCAGTCTATATTTGTATAAACTGCCTTTTAATTGATGCCGTGAAATGATGCCATCACTATGTTTCAATCGTTCTGCATCTTATTTCCATTTAAGTACTTTTATTTTTACGAGATCACCAATGAAACGATTAACAACAGAATCGGGAGTTGAACCGAATTCTGCGATAAAAGAATTTCTAATCTCCGAAACTTTTCGCTTTCCATCAATCAGATTGATTATTTCAAATCGTTTTGAGTCATTCAAAGTAAAATCTTCTCCTTGATACCAAGCTGCTTCTTTCGGTGGTAGCTTACTCCAGGGGAGGCGGAGGTCGATGGGTCCGCGTGTAAGTCTTTCTGGAATTCTATCATCCGGTTGAGTGTTTATAGGAGCTCCCATATCGGCTCCATAACCCGATGCTTCTGCATTCGCGCGGGTAAGTCCGAATAGAAATTCAAATCGTTTTCCGTAATGTGCTTGAACTTGATCAAGTAATTTGGCAAGTTCCGGATCTTTATTGAAGTGTAATATCGATTTTGCCGCTTCGACATCAAAATTGAATTGGTTGCTTAGTGCATTATCCGATTCTGACCATGCCATTGGCAAATCTTTAATTTGTGCCCCGGTTATATGCGCGCGTGTTACGCGAGCCATCTCACCAAAGCGTTGATAAGTATTTGCTTTAACGAGTTCGAATAGATCGAATGCTTCACCGGCTGATAGATTAGCTAAATACCAAAGCGAAGAAGCGGCAATCATCTCTGCACGTTGTAATTCGGTTGGGTCTACATTCGACGGTGTGTCGTATGTTGTATGGTGAGTATAATCAGAATGAGATAGCATCACAGTCGGAATTTTTCTGTCAAGGAGCATCATGTGATCGCTTCCTCCGCGGAATTGAACGACACGGTAATTGAATTGTGACTTGCTGCCGCCTGATTTTTGAATATTCATCTTATCAACCATTGATGCCATATTTGCAACAACATCATTCAAACAAGATGCAACTGACCATGGCGATTTGACAACATACATCTTGGAATGTAAGAGTTCTAAATTTTCTCCAACCATATCCATGTTTATAGCGGCAACAGTTTTTCCGCCGGATGTGGGACCAGCAAATTCGGGATGAGCATCGATATACGCCATAGTACCGTACCATTCAGGAATCCAGAAAAATTTTATGGTGCGACTCGGTTGCGGTAGTTTTCTTTGCTTCACAAGCTCTTTAAATGTGCGGGCGATATCGAGAATTGCCGCAGACCCACTTGCATTATCGTTCGCGCATTCTTTTGGGTGATCTAAGTGTGCGGTGAAGACCAGTTCTTCATCGGGGAACTGTTTACCGCGAATTGTTGCAACTACAACCTCCATTGTTGCCGGATATAATCCTTTTCCCTGAACAGCGCCGTGGAGAACAACTTTTTTTCCTTCGGCAAGCATCGCTTTGAGTTTCTCACCATTCTTATTCGAGATATTGAATCCGAAAGTGATTTTACCGAGTTCTTCGGTGCGGGGCCAGATACCTGTGTATCGAATCATATCGGGATTTTCGCGTCCGCGTTTCTCATCTAAATAATTCACAACAGCTTTTGCACCGTATTTAATAACAGCAAGTCGGTGAACATCTTCGCCGCTGCCGGTGGCGAGTACAAATTTTCCTTTAACATTCTTTCGGACATAATCAGTGTCGTTTGTTCCAGCACCCACCCAAACAACTTCAGCCGTCACATCACCGGGGTTTGAGTATGTCATCAAACTCATCGGTACATCGGGATACGATGCGAGAATGGATTCTTCCGGTTGTACTATGCTTAAAGTCGCTGATGTAACATCCCAGCCGGATGGTGATTGCCAAGTTTGATATTCTTTTTTTCCATCGGATAGGAAGGATTCGATGTGCGCCTCTTTTTCCGAAAATCCATATTCTCTTAATTTTCCCAAAACGTAATTAGCCGCCTCCCGATATCCGGGAGAAGCTTGAACTCTGTGGAATTTAGTTAGTTCAACTACATGTTCTTTTGCCTTCTCACCGTCTAATCCATTATTAAGAATCTCCCGGACAGAAGGATTCAGTAAGTCGCGTGAATCTTGAGTGAAGCAAATGGTTGAAGCCATTAAAATAAATAATAATATAACTGGAGATTGTCTCATTTTTATCCAATATAAGTTTGTTGAATGGTTGTATTTAGAAGATAAGAAAAAAGATGTTAAATTCTAAAAAACTGATATAATGTGAAAGAAGGATTCTTAATTTGTCGATTCTTCGGCTTCAATTGTGTCGAAATATTTATATAAGAATGATTGACTGCCGTAAAGTGCCAGTCGTAGAGACGTTCTGATTAACATATAAAATTGCTGAATTATTATAAGCGTGACGATGAGGAATATATTGCGATCGAAGATTGAATCTGAGATTAGATTATAGAGAACGAGGAACAAAATTCCGAGAATAAAATAAATAAATCCGATGCTGAATGTTCTCGGAAAATGTTTGAAGGTGAATTTGAATCCATGCCACCATGCTTTTCGCGCGGCGCGGACATCAAACATGACAATGTATATTCTTGCGTAATCAAATACTAAATAAGCTATCAGCAATCCAATATATCCGATCGCAATTTTAATCCATCCACCCCAAAAAATAACAGATTGATAAGGATCTTTTCCATAGATGAGATGTTGAACTGCAGTTTCAAGATATTGCAGTGAATAAAATAATATGAAAATTGGAATGTTGAATAAAAATAATCGAAAGAATCTGCCGAAATATTTAGCAGATTCTCCCCAAAAATATGATGTTTCGTACTTTTGCCGATGAATGAATGTGCTGAAAGCGCCTCCGGATAAGAATAAGCTGAATAGCCAGAAGATGATAGGGACTATCAAAATTAATCCTCGCACACCGGTAATCGCATTTTGATTTTTGAACAGGAATTCAAACACAAAATCTATATCGGTTCCCGGTATCAGATTACTTCCCATAGTCGATTGCCCGACCATCCTATCGATAAAGAACCGAATAGGAATCATGAGAATTATTCCGAAGATGAGATTTGATATATAAAATAAAGCAATAATTATTTTGTTTTTTAACGCTGAACCTATTCCGGCAAAAATACTTCTTAATATCATAATCATCAATCCCGTTTTCTCAGAAATAATTGGCGAAGAATGTGAACAAATTCATGAACTCGGGCATGTCGAGTATGAATTGAGCCCAGAACAAAATTCGGGCTGATAATTTATTAATTGCCAGCGTTTGACCCTCAATCGTTTTTCCATTGTTGGTTAAATTGATATCGAGAGGAATTTTACGATCCGGATCTACAGTCGCTGAAATGAGTTTAGCGGATTTCGTATACCTTAATTTCTTCCAAAGTTCCTTCCCGTCCCAATGTTCTCTCACTGTTTCTCCGTTATCAAACTTTACTTCAATCTCCACAGGAAATATAAAAGAACCGAGCCGGCGTATCTTCACTTCACTTATATATGTGCCTGTTGTGTCTTCATCCTCTTTCTCGCTTTGAAATTCTTTTCCGTCAACTGTTTCCTGAATGGCGCGATCATAATCGAAACCTTTATCGTTTGATATTTTTTTAGAGGAAACGTAATCAACGCTATAATCCAAAACCGCGTTGGTATATAGGGCTTGTTGAAAAAACCAATCAAGATTTTGTTTCCCTTGATCTGATGTGACCGATTGCGGATTTTGAATTCTGGAATATTCCGGTTCATCTGTTGAACGGTCTTGGGGGTATACTTCATTCGCGATATCAATAAAATCCTGTGTTTTTGGATGTTTAAATCTCCAACGTTCGGAATATAGGCGCATAATTTTGAACATTCTTTCTTTCCCGACAAAATTCTGAAGGGTCGTAAGAAAGATACTCGGTTTCATGTATGAATTGACTGCATAACTTCCACCGGAATAATATTGCCATGCGTTTCGTGTTGTGGGATCATAATCTGCCATGGGAATATACTGTGCTCGTTGAAATTGCAGATCGTTTATTTTGATTCCGAGGAAGTTAAGAAAATTACCGTCGTTACCGTATGCCGATTCAAAGATTTGATTTTCAGTATAGCTGTTTATACCTTCGTCCAACCAGCTTTCTTCGAATTCATTCGAAGCGAGAAGATGATACCAGTAATTGTGTCCGAATTCATGTATGATTACCATTTCAACAGCACGCACACCGGCAGGCAAGCCATACAATGTGCCGGCAGTTATAAGAGTCGGGTATTCCATTCCACCGGAACCTCCTGCATCTCGCCGGGGATCAACGACAGTTAGATTTGGATAGGGATAATCTCCGTACCAATTTTGATGATATTCGACTACAATTTTTGCCACTTCAAGATGACGGTTACCTTGATCTGCGTGATCGGGTTGCATTAAAACCCGGATATCGACATCCTGTGCTTTGCCTTTGAATTCAACAAACTCCGGGCTTGTAGTCCATGCAAAATCGTGCACATCTTCGGCTCGATACCGGTGGGTTGAAGTGCCATCATTGTTTTTTTTCACTTCTACCTGAATACCGGTCGCACCAACGATGTTTTTATCGGGGACAGTCATTTTAACATCATACACACCGAAGTCAGCAAAGAATTCAGAATGTGCGTGATACTGATGGCAATTCCATTGATGATCAATATAGACTCCGATTTTTGGAAACCATTGACCTATGAAAAAATATTCTTCTTTAGCTCCCGAGCGGGCGAAGGGCGGTTCAGGTAACAGTGCCACAAAATCGATTTCTAATTTAATCGAATCGCCCGGCTGAAGAGGTTTTGGCAAAGGTAAGCGAAAAACTGTTTTATCATCTATGTTGTCATCATCAGGTTGAATGAATTGAATAGTTCTCGTTAAATCTTCGCCGGAGGCGAGTTTAATCTTTTTAATTTCACTGAAACCCCAACCGTTTTTTTCAATTTTAAATCCCCGACTCAAGCCACCTGATTCTTTCATGAAAGTAGATTTATTATTTCGGAATGCGTTGAGGTAAAGATGAAATTGTAGTTCATTCAGCACGTCGGTTGATTTGTTATGCCACTGAAGAATCTGATGACCGTTTAACAAGCGTTTTTGGACATCAAGTTTTACATCGATATCGTAATTGGCTATTCGCGGACTCAGTGGTTGGGGAAAAATTTTCGGTTGAGCAAATGTTGTTTGATCAATGATGATGCTGATGAGGAGGTAAATAATGATTAAGAATTGATATTTTTTCATTAACCTTTTCCTTATTTTTGCCTGGTGTCTCTGGTAGATAATGAAAGTCCGATATGTAAATTGTGCATTAAGGAAATCTCAATATTTATTTATCACCAAACACCCGGCAATCAAATCGTGCAGTGCCTGTTTACGTTGTGTGAATCCGGCCATAATGTAACCTATGCTCATTGTTAGACTCGAAATTATTTTTCCGAAATATCTTCCCGTTGCTCTGCCGAAGGAAATCCTATTGCCCTGAAGATCGGTAACGGTAATCCCAAGCGCCATCTTTCCGAGAGTTGCACCTTTCATCGATTCCATCAATGCATAGTATAACCATTCTCCGATCACGATGGTCATGATCATTGTGAAGTATGCGCCTATCATCCAAACGACTAAACCGATGGATGGATCAAAATCTTCATTCCATAAACTGATACCCATCATCGCCAAAAAGGGAATAACAATAAAAATACCTAAAACTCCCATTATCATCTGGTCGATAATGTATGCTAAAAATCGTTTCCAGAATCCGGCATAATGAAATGCAACTGGTTGTGGTGCCGCCATTTGAGGGTTGCGTGTTTCCATATTGATTCCTTTCAATTGTTCAGGTTATTGTAACGCTTGTTTTCGCTAAATGTTACAGCTCTTCAAAGATGATTTTAATATTTTTATGCAATCATCAGGATGATTGGCGTATCGAATAAATTTCGTAACGTTCTCGAATCCTTCGTGCACCAACTCAGTTGCAAGGGTATCAACTATAGGATTCCAAAAATTTCCAAATAAAATAATCGGTTTTTCTTTCATTACAGATTTGTTTAGGAATTCCCATACCATAGATAATTCTACAAGGGTTCCAGTGCTTCCCTTAAGTGCGATATATGCATCGCCAAGATCAATCAATTTCAACAACCGGTCGGTTAATGTTTTTACTTTCACGGTCTCAAGGATGTAATTGTTAGCATCGCGGTTGAAGTATTCTGCAATTACTCCGATCGTTTTTCCGTTAGCATCTTTTGCTCCTTCAGCGCTGGCTTCCATTATTCCGCCGTAACCGCCGTTGCAAATTGTATAACCATTAACGGCGAGAGTTTTGCCTATCTCGTAAGCAGTTTGATATTCCGCATCACCTCGTAATGGTTTTGAACTTCCGAATATTGTCACGATATGATTTGTTCTACCATTTTTCATTCAATATCACTACTTACAAATTAACAACTCACTTTTTATTAATCTAAAAATTCCCAGCTCACACCGAACCTCATTTGCCTTTCGGGCATAGGATAAAAGGCATTCATTATATATTTTCGATTTAATACATTATCCCAAATCAAATGAATATATGCTTGACCTAAATGTGCGAGTATTACAAGGTCAAGAACACCGTTCTGTTGAATCTGGTAACCGTAATCTGACAGTAAGTATTCTTCCACTTCAAAATTATATTCTTCTGCAAAATAATTGCTGAAGTATCTTCCTCTGAGTCCGCATTTTAAGTCGAGGTGATCACCGAGTATTTTATTCCGATAATATAACGCTCCGGTAAATGACCAACGCGGGAGGGAGGAGGTTGGAGTTGAATTCTCGTTTATATCGAGATACTCTGCTGTTCCTTCAAATAATAAAAGCCAGTACTGTGCTCTGGTACTTCCGGCGATTCCGCGAATGATATTTTTGGTAGATCTGGTATATGCAAATGGGACTGATAATCCTTCGGGTGATCGATTAATATTAATCGCATTCCAAATTATTCTGTTGAAAGATTTAATTTCGATGTTCATATTTTCAACAGGATCCCAACTCAAACCTGCTTCTAATAAATGATGTCGTTCCGGATCGTTATTCAGGTCTGATGATATGATAGTATCGATTCCAATCTTTTCTTGGAATGTCGGTAAACGATAAGATCTTGAATATCCGCCGAAGATAGTCAAACAAGGTGTGAGTTGAAATCTTGTATCAGTACCAAAACCAAGAATCGTTCTGGAATTTGCGAAGTCGAGGCGAGAATATGGTGATATTCGCATCTGTTCTGAAATTATTATTTCCCCTTTGCCATATAAATCAGCTAACACCGCACTTCTTTTTTGATCAGTCGTCGAGTGTGTAATTTGCTGTGATTGAATTCCGGCTCCGAAATCGAATGAGTGTCTTTCGATTGTCAAACTCTGAGTGGCTTTTGCCCCGAACCAATTGCTCACATATTTTTGATCGGAGAAGATACCATTCGAGATAGGTCTATTCTCAAGATCACGGTATTGCCTTACGTTTGAGATATAATACAGGGTTAACATACTGATAGCGCTCGTGTCTGGAAGCAGCCGGGAGGCAATACCAAGTTGAATATCGTGCCTTGCGATCTTCTCGTACGCTTCAGTGTTTCGAACAACAGCTTGCAATACTTCGTAGCGGAGAGAATCATGTGTCTGCTTTATATCAACTCCCTGCCAGATACCGAGGAGTGATTGATTATACATCTCGGACGCGAATAAATTAAAATTCTCGTTCAAATTATAGCGGACTTTGATACGTGCATTCCAATTGTCGTAATTTTCATTCAGATATCTTTGTCCATACACAGTATGCTGCGCGCCTGCGGTTATGTTCATACCGCGCAGCACATCCTGACTGACCATGCCATCGATAATACTGAATCCGTATCCCGATTCGGAATATCGTATTCTTGAATATGGTTTTAACGCTTTCTTACTTTTAGTTATAGAATTTATTGCCGCCCCTGTGCTGTTCAATCCGTAGAGAAAGGCACGAGTTCCGGTTATTGTTTCAATACGTTCGATACTTTCGGTGGGAAATAAGTACGGATTGTAAATCCCTGTGAACGGATCGTTTAACTGAATGCCATCCGCAAAAAAAGAAATACCTTTTCCATCCACACCAAAAATATTTAAACCCGGCAATGGACCCAAACTTCCGAAATCGCGACTGAATATACCGACTTTCAATTCTAGCAGGTCAACTGAGTATCGATAATTACTGAAATTAATCACTGAATCTATTAATTGATTGGAAGAAAGATTTTCCCTATCCAGCGCTCCAATTGTCGGTATGGGCGCAAGGAACTGATGGGAGACAGAATCGACTGCGAGTGAATCGCTTGAAACTGTTTGCGCGAAAGATATTATTGAGCAAACAATTATTATGATGCTGATTAGAAATATTCGCAACAGGTTTTCACCAAAATTTAATTTCAAAAATATATAGAAAAGCTGTAACAGATGCAATTTAGGTATGTGGTAGTCGGGTTGGCGATTGGTGAGTAATAAGTTTATTGAGCAGTTATGCAATTTAGATTTATTCAGGGTGAAAGTTTGGAGGGGTTATAAATACTTTATACCGATTCTGGAGTTTTTTAGCTGTTGAAACAGCTTTATGTTCATCGTTGAAGAGACCGAATACAGACGATCCGCTTCCAGACATCTGAGCAAAACAAGCTCCTTCGGAATACAGCAATAGTTTGGCAAAACCGATTTGCTTATGCTCATGTAATATTATCGGCTCAAAATCATTTATGAGATTTTGATTTAGTTCGTGTGGGTCATAAATATTTTTTAGAAGAAAATCCTTCAGAGGGATTGGAGATGTCGGATGTGGGATATGATTGATGTGAGATGATTCAAGTGAATGATAAGCCCACGCAGTAGAAACATGAACATTGGGGTAAAGGATTACAATCCAGTAGGGAAGTGGTAACGAAAAATATTCAAGCACTTCTCCTCTGCCTGTTGCGTGTGCTGTACCAGGTTTTAGGAAATAAGGGACATCAGAACCGAGTTTTAAAGCAATCGATTTCAGTTCTTCTTCCGTAATTTTTAGATTCCATAATTTTACTAGTCCAAGGAGTGTTGCTGCCGCATCGGAACTTCCTCCACCCATTCCTGCGCCTATCGGGATATTTTTTTGAAGATTTATCTTCACACCATTATTAGGATGAAAATGATCGTTTAAGATCCTAGCCGCTTTAATGCAGAGGTTAGAGGAATCGGAGTTCAAATTCAGATCATTGGAGTTGAAGCTTATCTCGGTTGCTTCAGTTAATATAATTTCATCAAAAGGATTAACCCGCAAAAATATCGTTTCGAGATTATGGTAGCCATCTTCTCTTCGGTTAAGGATTCGCAATCCCAAATTTATCTTTGCATATGCTTTCACTGAAATCATTTATTTCGATCTTAAAGTATTGATAAAACGGTCAAATTCGCATCTTTCAAACTTACAAAAAAATTAGGTAAGATGCAGAATTAGCCATAATTCAACCGGGAGTTTCAGATTCCATTCTTTCTTGTTTTTTGTCAAATCATTTATTAAAATATGCCAGTATCGTTGTTCTCCCCACCGATCTGGATGTTACACCCAGTTAGTTCGATGGATGGAAGTTGAAATACATTTTATAAAAAATTGATTATCAATAATTCTTCCAATCAACAACCAAGGAGTTGCTATGAAACATCTTTTTAAAAACCTTGCTTTCGTATATATCATACTGTTGATGATACCATTGTTTCATATTTCGGACATATTTATTTCTTCGGTAATTGCTGCAGTGCCGGAATATTCATTTCCGAATAATAATTACCCTCCGGAGGGTGCTTATGTAACACCGCGGGGAGTTACGTTAGCGTGGCCCAATGGTGTTTTGATGAAAAATTTTATTCAATATGGTATTAATCCTGTCGGTATCCCTCCCGGATCGGGAGAAAGCAAAGATTATGTTTGTACAGGTAATGCTACCTTTGAGCTTTCTTTTAATCAGGGGGGAACCTGGACAACCTTCTCCACCACAGGATCTAATACATTTCATTTGGATTATTTAAAAGATTCTTTGTCGTACAATATTCATTCTGGCGAAGTTTATGTTTTGAACCTGAGCGGCGGTTCAATGCCTCCGGGAGTTTTGATCAGGGAAAGTCCGACTCAGGCATCGACGGGACGAACCATGTGGTTACCAAACGGTGACAGATACTGGTGTGATAGTTTCTTTGATATATTTTTTGAAATCAGCACGGACGGTGGTATGACATTCTGGCCTCCGCTCGGTTCTATTTTAATGAAAGCGGTTTCGTTTTATAAAGAGAGTCCATCTGCAATAGTACCTTCGACGAATTTTCCTCCGCACGGAAAGTATCTACAAAATCAATCGGATGTTGTTACTTTTCTCTCAGGTGTCAGATTTAAAGATTTTATTCTTCGGGATCTTTTTCATCAGGGAGCATTACCCGATATTTCGCAGGTTTATCCTTTCAGTGCTGCATGTGATTACTCAATATCGTTCGATGGCGGTTTAACATGGAGTATCAACCATTCTTCGGTGACAATGTCGGTTAGTATAAATAAAATTGCCGATTCAACGGGAATCGGACTTTATGAAACTGAAGTGATCTCGATGAGTTTTTCGAGTGGTGGAGGTACCCTGATACGTGAGAGTCCCACAAAAAAATCTAATAGTAAAATAATTGTCGAGTCACTGGGCTCAGGTTATATGATATCGAGTTTCTTCGATATATTTACTGAGGTTAGCTTAGACGGCGGTACAACCTGGTCACCAAGTAACAATCTTTTGAATATCGATTTGACATATCCTTCTGCCTATCCTTTCCTGACAAATATGATGATGCCATCGACAGGATACAGAACTAAATCAGGCGATGAGATTTCATATTCGTCATTATATAAAATCAGATCTGTTATACTGGATAATTTTTCCTCATCCTTCGCGCCACCGGCATTGGGTGGAACATCAACAAATTTGTTTAACGGAACTGCAAATTTTGATTTGAGTTTCGATGGAGGATCAAGTTGGTCGAATGTAACCGCGCCAGCATCATGGCAGGTCAGAACTTATCATCACACTGATGATGGTGCGGCAGAATTTTATGAAATAGAGGTACTAGGGCTTAACATCACTGGAGGTGGATTACCTCTCGGTGTTACAATCAGAGAATCACCTACACTGAAATCCGCCGGTAGGCATGATATCGTCACGACACTTGTGGATTACAACATCAGCAGTTTCTTTGATATTTTTACTGAAATATCCACAGACGGGGGGGCAACGTTTATTCAATCTGGAAATTATATTTCATGTACGCTAATTCCACCTTGTCCGACAATTTCATTGATCCCTGAATCGTTGACAGATGGAAAAGTAAATGAAGAATATTATCAGGAAATCTCCGCTTCGGGCGGCACATCTCCGTATAGCTATGCGATAGTCGGAGGTTCTTTACCGGATGGAATCTATCTTTCTTCGAAAGGTATTATTTACGGAACACCTACATCAACGGGATATTCAACATTTACAATTGAAGTAACCGATTCGATCGGGTGCACCGCTTCTGCGGCGTATTGGATTGCCGTGATGCCCGCCGGTCAGAGGACTTATTCCGACCGATTTCCACAGACCGGAAAGTACTTCCAGCAACCGAATACCGTAGTTTCATACTCATCCGGTTTGGCTATTAGAAAGTTTGTCGTACGAGATTTATATCATCGTGGTGAACCACCCGCACTTTACTCTGCTCAAGTTTATAATTTCAGTGCATCCGTTGATTTAGAAACATCTGGAGATGGCGGGTTGACATGGACGCCTTATTACAATTTACCGGTATCTATGCAGGTCAACCTTAATCATTATAAAGATGAAGGGGGGGCGGAACATTTTCTGGCAGAAGTTCTTCAATGCAATATTTCCTCCATCGCCGCGATATACATGATGCGGGAAAGCCCTACACTTGCATCACGCAGTAAAGTTATAATGTCTCAGTTCCCTGATGGACAATGGCATGTAGAAAGTTTCTTTGATATCTTCACAGAAGTCAGTGCTGACGGCGGCGCTACTTGGTCAACAGCACTTAATAAATTAATACTCAATTTTGTGCAACCGGCTGATTCAAAATTTAATTCAACGAATTATTTTCCAACCGATGCACAATTCAAAAGTATCGGGGGTGATTATATTCAATTCTCGAACGGATTTTTATTAAGGGAATTATTACACGACCGGTTCACACAGTCATTCACGCTTCCGCCACTTTTAAGTTCTCAAACAAATTCATTCGGGGGAACTGCTGAGTTCGAATTATCGGCTGATGGTGGAATATCATGGACTAAAATTTCCGGCAGCGTAAATGAAGATGTATGGATTTATGGTACCTCGGATGATAATAATGCAAGATTTTTCAGTACCGAATTTTTATCATTCTCAATTTCTGGCGGAACATTGCCTCCCGGAACGCAAATACGTGAAAGTCCGACTAAACCTTCAAGCGGAAAATACGAATTTTTCACACTTGGGCAGATGGATTACAGGTTATGCAGTTTCTTCGATATTTACCTTGAGATGACGCTTGATGGAGGAATGACCTGGTCACCTGCCAATAAACCGTTCTATATTCTGATGCGGGGAACACCGGTTACCATGAGTGTGGAAATGAATTCAGGTTGGAATATGGTATCTGTTCCGATGATAATGGATGATTACCGTACCTTAATCTTATATCCGACCGCAAAATCTCCGGCATACAGTTTCAACGGAACGTACGTGGCTGAAGATACTTTGAAAAATATGATCGGTTACTGGGTGAAATTTTCCGAACCGCAATCGGTCAGCTTTACCGGCTTCGAGATTACACTTGATTCGGTTGATGTCGTTGAAGGATGGAATATGATCGGCTCGTTATCCGATTCCGTTCCGGTGGCGAATATAACATCTGTTCCTTCAGGAATAATGACGTCGCAATTCTTCGGATACGGTAAAGGGTATGTAGATGTTGACACATTGGTACCCGGAAAAGGTTTTTGGGTCAAAGTGAATCAGTCCGGGAGATTATTTATGGACAATTCCTTGGGGGGAAGAATAGCCGAAGGAAAGATTCAGATAGTATCGATAAATCAAAAACCGCCTGCGCCGCCGGATGATGATAGAATATCGAATTTCGAAAAACGAATATCGAATTTTAAATTGGAGCAGAACTATCCCAATCCGTTTAACCCAAGTACAAATATCGAATATCAAATATCGAAAATCGGATTTGTATCGTTGAAGATATATGATATTCTGGGGCAGGAAATTGAAACGCTTGTGAACGAGGAAAAACAACCAGGTATTTACAACATTGACTGGGACGCGAACGGTTATCCGAACGGTGTATACCTTTATCGGTTGCAGTCAGGTACTTTCACAGACACAAAAAAATTATTGCTAATGAAATAAATTTTAGTATATTAATCGGTTAAATTCATCATTCATAAATAATTCAGTAGGAGATTTATCATGAAAAATGCAAGATTACTGCTTTTAATCTTCCTTGTTTTATTGCCCGCAATCGTTTATTCGCAGATTCCACGGACAATATCATACCAAGGTGTTCTAACGGATGATTTAGGTAATCCGAAACCGAACGGACGATATTTATTTACCTTCAAATTGTATGACGTCAGTTCAGGAGGAGTGGCGCTTTGGACTCAGGCAGAAAGTCTTCAAGTAGAAAGAGGTCTATTTAGCTCTCTATTAGGACAAACACCTTTCGGTCCCTCCATGTTATTTGATAAACAATATTGGTTAGGAATTCAAGTAAATGCTGATCTGGAACTTGCTCCTCGAGTTAAACTCTCCTCGGTTGGTTATAGCTTGAATTCGGCACATGCCGATACAGCTGAATATTCTCGTGTTGCACCGTCGGGTGGTGTAGCAGACAGCGCCAGAATCGCCGGAACAATTCCAAATAACAGTATTACCAGCGCAAAGATATTAAACGGCACAGTTCAGTTTGCAGACATTGCTCAAAATGGTGCCGCCGTCGATCAGATTATGAAATGGAACGGTGTTATCTGGACACCGAGGAATGACTCTGTTGGTACTTTAGGAGTCAGCAGTCAATGGACAACACTCGGCTCCGATATTTATTATAACCTTGGTAATGTTGGTATTGGTGATACAAACTATCCTAGTTACAAATTAGATGTATTACATACTGGATCAACGGGTATCCGGAGCCGTTCGAGCGCCAGTTTCTCAGTTGTTGATATAGATGCATTTAGTGGTGATGCTGCATTACGATTTCAGAAAGCCGGTATTGGCCAGTGGAATATCCGCAACCGCCCCAGTGACGATTATCTTGAAATATTTGAATTAGGCGGTGGTGGCAGTCGTATGGTAATACAGGATGCAACAGGAAATGTCGGGATCGGTGAAACCACAGCACCATCTTACAAATTAGATGTATTGCACGCTGGTTCAACAGGTATCCGCAGCAGATCAAGTGCATCCTTCTCAGTCGTTGATATTGATGCAAATTCTGGCGACGCCGCATTACGTTTTGCTAAGGCTGGAGTTAACCAGTGGAATATTCGTAATCGTCCCGGTGATGATTATTTAGAAATATTTGAATTAGGTGGCGGCGGAAGTCGTATGGTGATCCAGGACGCGACCGGTAATGTCGGTATTGGTGAAACTACTTCACCGTCTTACAAATTGGATGTATTGCATGGTGGTTCAACAGGTGCTCGTATCAAATCATCATCCAGTTTCTCTGTCGTTGATATTGATGCCGCAAGTGGCGATGCAGCATTACGTTTCCAGAAAGCTGGTGTCAACATGTGGAACATCCGCAACCGTCCCAGTGATGATAATTTAGAAATATTTGAATTAGGTGGCGGAGGAAGTCGTGTTGTAATTGAGGATTCTACAGGATTTTTCGGAATAAATACTAGTAATCCTACGGCTCAATTAGAGGTTACGGCAGGTGCTACCAGAGGTATATATGGAACGTCAAGTATTTTATCTAATATAGATGGAGCCGTATATGGTAATAATACTGCAGGTCCTACTGCAGCGCTTGCAACACAGAATAATGGTATATACGCACATAGCACTGTAAGCGGTGGAGCCGCTGTTTTTGGGGACAATGGTTATAGTAATACTGTTGGATATGCAGGATATTTTGCAGGTCGTGTACACGTTAGCGGAACACTTTCAAAATCTGCCGGTTCTTTTAAAATCGACCATCCTATCGATCCAGAAAACAAATATCTTTCTCACAGCTTCGTGGAAAGTCCGGATATGATGAATATTTACAATGGCAATATTGTAACAGATGCTACCGGTAAAGCCGTGGTATCACTGCCGGAGTATTTTGAAGCATTGAATATGGATTATCGTTATCAATTGACAGCCATTGGCTCTTTTGCTCAAGCAATCATTTCGAAAAAAGTACAGAATAACCAGTTTGAAATTGCAACCAGTCTTCCCAATGTTGAGGTAAGCTGGCAGGTAACAGGTATCCGTAATGATGCTTATGCCAAGAAAAATCGTATTCCGAATGTTGAAGATAAAGAATCGGTGAACAGAGGTAAGTATTTAAATCCTGAGTCATTCAATTTACCGGCAACCCGAGGCATTGACTTTGCAGGTCAGACGGATGGATCCGTCTCGCAAACTCAAACGACCTCTATTCCGCAGCAGACTCAGCAAACAGTTATCGAAACCGGCGGCAGTCTAGATCAGGCGCCTGCGACTCAAACAGTTCCGAAATCAGTTGAGAACTCAGGAAGCGTTGCTAATACCGATGCAGTAAAGGCAGTAACAAAACCTGCTGATAACTCGGGCAGTGTTCTTGATACTCCGAATGATAAACGTTAATTCTGTTGACAACTCATAAACGAGGTGATGTCATGAAAATAAATTATTCAAATAAAAATATAAGGCGGGCGGTAATATTGCTGCCGCTCTGCCTGATGCTCTTATTAAATTTTGCTCTTTCACAAAACGCTAAGATCACATGGTCGTCGTTCAATATGGGATTTGCAAAATCTCAAACCACGAACACGATGGTCAGTTCTGTTGTTGGACAGAATTTTGTAGGAACATCGATACAAGGAAACACTGAAGTTGTAAGCGGATTTTTGGCGGATACTTTATTCAGAGGAACAGTAGTTGCAGTTAAAGAAAATGAAGAATTACCTGCAAAATACTCACTCGAACAAAATTATCCGAATCCGTTCAACCCGTCTACAACAGTTCAATTCAGTATTGTTAATACTCAATTGACAGTGCTGAAAGTGTACGATGTACTCGGTAAAGAGGTAGTGACCTTGATAAACGAGGTGAAGCCACCCGGTGCGTACACCGTAAGATGGGACGCGGTTGGATATCCGAGCGGTGTTTATTATTACCGCTTACAGGCAGGAAATTTCATCGAAACTAAGAAATTAATTTTGATGAAGTAACCAGCTTCATTATCTCATAAACATAACGGCTCACGCACCAACGTGAGCCGTTTTTATTTTTATTCAACCGAATAAAATACTGAGAGGGATATCCGCAAGGAGCAGGCATGTCTTTCTTCCAACCACTTGCGGAATTATTCAAATTATCCAGTATTTTTTATCTATTAAATCGATTTCTTGACATTATCTAACCTAAATCAGTATATTGAACTGGGATGCACAAACTTAAAGACAAGTCGGAATTATATGAGGAATGGAACAATGAATAATATTTATACTAAGTTCACGTGGGTGGTTTTATGCTTTATCGCTGTTGCATCTCTTAATGCGCAACCGAAGTACAGAACTTTCAGCCAATTCTCTTTAAGCGAGAAGAAAGCAAAAGCCGGTAAAGTTCTCAGCAGTAATTCGTCTTTTGTTTTTGGAAATGATGTTAGCGGAATAACTGTAAATGGTTTACATGCCCGGTTTAATTCCGCGATAATTGGTATCCTCGATTCAGGTGGTTTCACATCAATTGTAATTGGTGATAAAAGAAAAACAATCACCGCGAGCGGGCGGACAATTGCTGCAGGTGATTCTGTGATACTTACATTCAATCTGGAAAAGAAAGCTCCGGGCGCTCAGGCAAATTTCTGGTGGTGGGAACTGGATGGTAGTATGATCGGTGATAAACGCGAAGGACTTGCCGGTACTTTCGAAGGTATCTCAATCCAACCTAATGGCGGTAACTTACTTGAATTTATTTACAAACGAATTGTACATCGTCCTCAGGGGATTGTTGTTGGAATGATGACCGATACAAATGATGTGGGGCGGATCAGATACAAAACAGCTGATCGAAAATTTTTCCCCCACTCGGGCGTAGCGCGTTGCTTTGATCGGATTAGCACCGGTTCTGCCATCACGCGTCCGTTCAATCGCGAATTGAAGAATCCGCATGTTAAAAAACATAATAACCATTTGCTGGGCGAAGTTCACGCGTTGAAACTTGCAGTGATTGCAAACGACTCCGGCGCAACTCAGCCCTTAGATACAACAGCATTGGGTGATTTAATATATAATGATCTCGGTAACCCAAGCGATCCGGGAAATGGATTAACGATCCGGCAACTGATTTACCTCGTCGATTCTGCCCTTACATATTGCGACCATTTTGATTTGAATCCCGAAATTTACGCGAAGCTCGATACATGCGTCAGCAGAATCAACCGTGCGTTTGATGGAGATTATATTGCTGTAAGCTTATTCCCGTTTGTCGTTGCAGGAACTCACTCAGTTGATGAATATTCATTCATTCATCCGAATCCCGCGGCGGCTCCGTTTACCAGACGTTCACACGATTATTCAATGTTGGATCAGCAGCCCGAACAAATTTCCTTATTACAGAATTACCCGAATCCCTTCAATCCGACTACAACGATCTCCTTCTCAATTGCTCAGGAGGGACGTGTTACATTGAAAGTATACAATATGCTTGGTCAGAATGTAGCCACGTTGCTGAATAACGAAGTTATTGATGAAGGTGAGCAGGAAATTGAATTTGACGCATCATCGCTGACAAGCGGTGTTTATTTATACAGAGTTGAAGTAACCGACATATCCAATCCCACAAAGATGTTCACGCAAGTGAACAAAATGTTATTGGTTAAATAGACTGACTATTCATCAATCCCAACGCACGGATTGATATGTTGCTTATACAACGGCTCGCGCACCAACGTGAGCCGTTTTTATTTTTACTCAGCAAATCCCAAGACTGGGATGGAGATCTTCTCCCGACCATATTAAAAATGGTTATCTGTTTGTCGCAAAGTACATAAATTACCGACAAATCTTTTTCATGAACAAATATGAACTTTTTGTATATGCAACCTTGTGAAGTGTACATCCACTATCTATATCAACCTTGGCAAGGTTATCTAGTTGGAACAAATTCCTATAAAATAGCTGTTCTCTCTTCAGTAAATAACCTCATCAATCTTAATCACACAACAGCTTATGAGTATGCCAATCATTTTAATTTTATTAATATTAGTCCTTTCTGCTTCGTGCAATAGCGAAAATAAATCTCAAAATACTCACGCTGCCAAGATCGAACAAAATATTGGCGTTGTTGTGGGAGATACAATCCTTGGGAAGGGGAAAGAGATCTGGTCTATTTATCAAGACACAAAAGAGAATTACTGGTTCGCGGTTGAGGGACGAGGTGTATGCCGTTACGATGGGAAAGTGATACAAAACTTTACGGAGAAAGATGGCTTGTGCAGTAATTTTGTCCGGAGTATACAGGAAGATAGAGCAGGCAATATCTGGTTCGGCACACGTGATGGTGTCTGTTTTTTTGATGGAAAAACTTTCAGAACTGTAAATCTTAGCAGCGCCCCGAAAGAAAAAATCTTTCACGGCATTTTTAAAAATAGAAAGGGAGACCTCTACTTCGGTGCGAGGGATGGAGTTCATCACTATGATGGAATATCTTTTACATTTTTACCTTTGCCGTTAGATGAAATTGATTTAAAAATGCGTCGTGAACAACCCTCCTATCAGCATACCGCATACTCGGTTTACAGCATACTCGAAGATAAAGATGGTGTTCTATGGTTCGGCACAGAGACTAAGGGCGTCTATAGATACGACGGGAATTCATTTTCGCGTATCAATAATGAAGAGTTGAATGCACCCATCCGTACAATTTATCAGGATAAGAAAGGGAACTATTGGTTCGGGAATAATGGCAGTGGGTTATTCCATTACGACGGAAAAATCTTGACCAATATTACAAAAGAGAAAAGTTTGAGCAATCCTGCGTTCAGAAAAAGTTTGAAAGGGAAAGAAGGAACACTTGCCCGTGCCTGGACAATCAACGAAGATAACGACGGCAACCTCTGGATAGGAACAATCGATGCAGGTGTTTGGCGTTATGACGAAGAAAAATTAACGAACTACACGGTCAAAGATGGACTGACGAGCAATGCAATCTGGACTATTTATAAAGACCGGAAAGGGGAGTTATTGATTGGAACATTAGGCGGAGGGATTTGCAGGTTCGACGGAAAGAGGTTTACACCGTTCAGTTTTAAATAATGGAGTGGGTTTGTTTTGAGTGGGGAGAAATATTACATTGTTTCGCTAAGATGCAGTGCCCCGATGTCGGATAAAACAAAAAAATATTCACTCCACCCCCATATCATCATTATGATGATCATATCTTGCCTGGGATTTGTAAAAGCCCAAGATACCGAAACTCTTATCTTGAAATATGCAGCATCCAAATACGATACGATTATTTATAAACGAGTAATTGAGCTCGATAAGAACAACAAAATGTATCATGTGAGAGATTATTTTGAAAACGGACAGATTCAAATGGATGCTTTCTATAGCTCATTTGACAAGAACATAAAAGAGGAAAGTCAGTGTAATTACCATTCAAATACAAAAGAGGGAAAATACACGGAATGGCATGAAAACGGACAGATTGAATTTACAGGGAATTATAAAAACGGACTTCACAATGGACTATGCACGAGCTGGTATAAAGATGGACGAAAGGAAGCAGAAGAGAATTGGCTAAACGGACAATTACATGGTAGAACAAAATATTGGACAGAAAAAGGAGATCTGCAATTTGATTTAACATTCGACCATGGTATAAATCAAAATCCCAAGAATGTAAGATATCATTATTTATCATATACGCCGAAAGATTATAATACAGATACTTTAAAGAGATTACCCCTTATAATTTATTTGCATGGAGGTTCACGCCGGGGAACTGATTTAAAGAAATTGTATGCCGATGGAATCCCTGACCAGATATACAGGGGGAGAGAATTTCCTTTTATAATTATCGTCCCGCAATGTCCCGAACATATCAGATGGTCAACTGATAATTGGTTTGAAAATCTTTATAAAGAAGTAACCGATAAATATAGAATTGATACAAACAGAGTTTATCTAACCGGCTTCAGTTTAGGAGGGGCAGGTACATGGTATATCGCCGCAAAGTATCCCGATAAGTTTGCAGCGATTGCCCCAATGAGCGGTTTTACAAGCCACATTGATTACATAGATAATAATATTGATAAGCTGAATAATATACCGATATGGGCTTTTCATGGAAAGATAGATAATGTGGTTCCATTTGAAGAAACAGAAAGAGTAATTAAGAAACTGGAAGGAAAAAACAAAGAGTTGAGATTTTCAGTTGAACATGAAGTAGGGCATTGGATCAATTGGTTAGTTTATCCAAATCAGGCATTGTATGATTGGTTTTTACAGTATGATAAAAGAATGAAAAAACAATGAGCATTAAAGCAATTATTTTCGGTGCAACGGGTATGGTGGCAGGAGAATATTCTGGATACGTTGGATAAGAGAGTTATATAAATTTACCCGGCACAATAGTTGGAACGAGCGGGTTATTATTAAATAATATCATAGGATTGCAACATGACTATCAAAGCTAAAACACCAAAAGAATATATAGCACAACTTCCCGACGACAGAAAAAAAGCGATTGAGTCGCTGCGTAAAGTGATACTAAAAAATCTTCCAAAAGGATTTTCGGAAACTATCAGTTACGGAATGATCGGGTATGTTGTACCACATACAATTTATCCGGGTGGTTATCATTGTAATCCGATCCAGCCGCTTCCGTTTATCGCAATAGCTTCACAGAAAAATCATATCGCGTTGTATCATATGGCTCTGTACGCAGATAAAAAATTATTAGATTGGTTCCGAAAAGGATATCCGAAAGATCCCAAGCTCGATATGGGTAAAAGCTGCGTCAGATTCAAAAAAATAGAAAATATTCCGTTGGAACTCATCGGAAAATTGGTAAAAAAGGTGAGTGTGAAGGATTGGATTAAATTATATGAATCATGCTTAAAAAATTAATTTATCCATCCATCCCGGGAGATTTGGTTGAGATTGCCTCTCATCCATTTTTTTCGTAATATTAGCCAATCAAAATATCTATGCATAAATGATTAAATCAGAGAATTTAGTGATTGGAAGCGGTAATCGGTTAATGCTTATTGCCGGTCCGTGTGTTGTTGAAGGACGTGAGATTACCCTGAAGACCGCCGCCCGTCTTCAAAAACTTACCCACAAATATCAAATACCGTTCATTTTTAAATCTTCTTATAAAAAAGCCAATAGAACGAGCGGGAAATCTTTTTCAACCTTAGGATTGGATGAAGCATTAGCAATTCTTTCGGAGATAAAAAATAATCTTGGAGTTCCAATACTAACGGATATTCATACCGAAAGTGAAATTGAAGCGGTGGTGGGAGTAGCTGATATATTACAAATCCCCGCTTTTCTTTGCAGGCAGACCGAGCTTTTGCAAGCGGCCGGACGCAGCGGTAAAGTAGTGAATATCAAAAAAGGACAATTCATGGCGCCCGAAGATATGAAACATCAAGCGCGAAAAGTTGAATCGACCGGAAATAAAAAAGTTATGCTTACTGAACGCGGCGCTTCGTTCGGTTACCATAATCTTGTGGTCGATATGCGATCGTTGACGATCATGCGTTCGCTCGGTTATCCTGTGATACTCGATGCAACGCATTCTGTTCAACTGCCGGGTGCGGGGAAAAATCAAACCGCAGGTCAACCCGAATTTATTTTCCCGATCGCGCGCGCGGGTGTCGCGGTTGGTATAGATGGATTGTTCATTGAAACTCATCCCGATCCGAAACGTGCTTTGAGTGATTCGGGCAGTCAGCTCAAATTAGATTTGTTGGAAGATTTACTGAAACAAATAATTCCTATCGATAATATTGTGAAAGAAAAACTTGGCATCTGAAAAGAAAATATCGAAAGTACTTCAAAAGAAACTCAAACGTATTCGCATGGTTGTTCTCGACGTCGATGGAGTTTTAACCGACGGATCAATAATTTACGGTTCCGATGAAACCGAGTATAAGCGTTTTCATGTGCATGATGGATACGGGATATTCCGTTCGAGGAAAAAGGGATTGTTATTCTCTATTATTTCCGGCAGGGTATCAAAAGTAACTACAATCCGTGCGAAGCGTTTGGAAATAGCCGATGTTTTTCAAGGCGATGAAGACAAGGTCTCGGTGTTTCAGGAGATCAAGAAGAAATATAAACTTGAATACAACGAAGTATGTTTTATAGGTGATGATGAATTTGATTTACCGTTATTACGGAAAGTCGGCTTCAGCGCCGCACCTGCCGATGCAATGAAACGGGTGCGCAGCGAAGTTGATTATGTTACAAAAGCCGATGGTGGACGCGGAGCTGTGCGTGAAGTAATCGACTTAATCTTAGAGGCGAAGAAATTGTTATGATAGATAGCAAGACAATCATTGAAAAAGGTAAGAACGTTATCCGCATCGAAGCAGAGGCGGTTGCTGAGTTGGAATCACACATCGACGAAAACTTTGCAAAAGCGGTGGAAATTATTTGTGCCTCGAAAGGCAGAATTGTAGTTACAGGCATGGGTAAGTCCGGAATAGTCGCGCGTAAAATCGTAGCCACCCTGAATTCAACCGGAACTCCTGCAATGTATCTTCATCCGACGGATGCTGTCCATGGCGATTTCGGCATGGTCAGAAAAGAAGATGTAGTAGTTTGTATATCGAAAAGCGGTAATACACCCGAGCTTAAACCGCTCATTCCTCTTTTTAAGCGTGTGGGTGTTCCGCTGATATGCATGGTGGGCAATCTCAATTCAATTTTATCTCAGCAGGCAGATATTATTCTGGATGTCGGTGTGAAAGAAGAGGCATGCCCTCACGATCTTGCTCCAACTTCATCTACAACCGCGACAATGGCGATGGGTGATGCTCTGGCTATTGCGCTTTTAGAGAAAAGAAATTTCACAGCCGAAGATTTCGCGCTTTATCATCCGGGCGGAAATTTGGGTAAACGACTTCTGCTCAAGATCGAAGAGATGATGGTCGCGGGTGATGCGGTTCCTATCGTCCATGCGAATGTTCCAACGCGCGATGCGATATTGGAAATGACGTCGAAGCGTTTGGGCGCCACATGTGTTGTAAACAACGAGGGTAAATTACTCGGTATCATTACCGATGGAGATTTACGTCGTCTTCTTCAACAAACTACCGATCTGACTCATCTAACAGCCGAGATGATGATGAAAAAAAATCCCAAAACAATTTCGAAAAACATGCTGGCAGCAGTTGCGTTACAGGAAATGGAAGCACATAAAATCACCCAACTGGTTGTCGTTGATGAAGATAACAAACCTGTGGGAATGATTCATCTGCACGATCTTGTTGAAGCGGGTTTGGGTGGAGAAAACCAGTAATCAATGCAAAAGGAAAAAATCAAAATTAAAAAATTATATCTTCTCAATCCTTTCGCCACATTGTTTGTTGTGTTAATTCTAATTTCTTTCATTATTTATGGTTGCGAATCAAAAGTTAAACCACCTATCACACCAGTTGGATTAGGTTATGATGTACCAAGTCAGGAAAGCTGGAACGCGAATATAACATTCACAGATTCCGGGAAGGTGACGGGGAAACTGCGCGCAGGTCATATCCGTATGTACTCCGATAGAAAAACCACAGAACTCGATTCATTGGTCATTGTCGACTTTTTCGATGATCAACAACACCATACATCAATCTTGACCGCAGAGCGGGGAACCGTGAACGATATTACGCATGACTTCGAGGTCCATGAAGATGTTGTGGTTAAATCCGATAGTGGAACGGTGCTTCGAACCGAACATCTGTATTGGTCTAACACTACACAAAAAGTTCATACTAACGCGTATGTTGAGATTACCTCACCTACCGAACAGATACAGGGACACGGTTTCGAATCAGATAAGAGTTTAAAGCATTACACAATTTTTAAAGTAACCGGCAAAGCCAAGACGAATGAAAAATAATATTTCTCCGTTTTTTATCATCACCATAATTTTAAGTTTCTTCGCTCATGTTCGATCGCAGGAAAAAGACAGCGTTGTGGTTATTGAACATGCCGATAGTCTGGTGGGAACAGAGATCAATGGAGAGAAAGCCCGTCAACTTATCGGCAATGTAAAATTGAGACACGGTTCAACTGTTGTAACATGCGACCGCGCAATTCAATATTTATCGTCGAACAAATTTGAGATGGAAGGGGTTGTTCAGATAAAAGATGATACGATGCGGCTTGTTGGGATGCGCGGCGCGTATTATCAGAAGGAGAAAGTCGGAGAGATGTTTGATCGGGTATTGCTTGAAGATCCTACAACACATTTGCAGGCATCGTATGGTAAATATTTTGCAGAAGAAAAGAAAGCATATTTCAGGGGAAACGTTTATGTTGAAGATACTTCTTCTGTTTTAACATCGGATGAGCTTACATATTATCGTTCGGCTGAAAAATCTGTTGCGGATGGGAATGTAAAAATTAACAATCGACGAAACCGTTTAACGATATTCGGAACTCATTTCGAGAATGATAAGAAAAGACAATACAGCAAGATGACCGGAAATCCGCGACTGATTCAGATCGACACAACATCGAAAGGCGAAACCGATACACTGATTGTAACCGCATCAACGCTCGAATCGTATCAGGACAGCGTTGAGCGGCTTATCGCCACCGATAGCGTTCGTATCACTCGCGGCACTGTTTCGGGCGAGGCAGGATTGACGCTATATTTTACAGAAGCCGATAGTATTTTCATGACAAGAGCACCCTGCATTTGGTATGAAACCGGAAAGAATGAAGACAACCAGATTACAGGCGAGTCGATATTTCTGAAGTTAAAGAAGAGGAAATTAGAGACGGCGTATGTGCGCGGAAGGGCAGTGGCAATCTCCCGTGCCGATACCGTTTATACCGAAAGATTTAATCAAATGACCGGGCAGGAAATTATTCTTCGGTTCGTCGATGATAAAGTGAATCGAATCAATGTTATCACAACAGCCACAAGTTTGTATTATCTTTTCGATAACGGTAAACCAAACGGGATGAATGTAACAACGGGAGATGAAATCATTGTGCTCTTTAAAGAAGGTAAGATAGATAAGATAAAAGCATTATCCGGTGTCGAAGGGAAATATTATCCGGAGAAAATGATCAAAGGAAATGAAGCAGACTACAACCTGCCAGAATTCAATTGGAAAAAGAAATGAATTCTCCCGATATTTTTAACATCGTGAAATAAACTGTATATTATCCGATAATGAATCAGCAAATTGAAAATACTCCCGAAACTCAACCACGAGACGTTATGAACGGAAGCGTCTTGCGATCCGAGGGGCTTTTCAAACGTTACAAGAAACGGTACGTTGTTAATAATGTAAATGTTGAAGTGCGTCAGGGTGAAGTGGTGGGCTTGCTTGGTCCCAATGGCGCGGGGAAAACTACAACATTCTATATGATCGTCGGGATGATAAAGCCGACAGATGGAAAAGTGTTTTACAACGGTTCAGAGATTACATCGGAGCCGATGTACAAGCGCGCGAGAATGGGTATTGGATATCTTTCGCAGGAAGCATCGGTCTTCAGAAAATTATCGGTGCAGGATAATATCACTGCCGTGCTCGAGTTAATGGGTATCGGTAAGAAAGAACGGGAAGAAAGATGTCAGCAACTGATTGACGATTTTGGATTGAACAATATTGCCAAAAGCAAAGGTTATATGTTATCGGGCGGAGAGAGGCGCAGGACCGAAATTGCACGCGCTCTGGCAACAAAACCGAAATTTATTTTGTTAGACGAACCATTTGCCGGTATCGATCCGATAGCAGTTGAAGATATTATGCGCATCGTTCAGGGTTTGAAGAACCGCGGCATCGGAGTTCTCGTCACCGATCATAATGTTCACGAAACGCTTTCAATAACCGACCGCTCGTATTTGTTATTCGAGGGAAAGATAATAAAATCAGGATCGGCAGAAACACTTGCCAACGATCCCGAAGCGCGGAGATTGTATCTGGGCGAAAAGTTTAAGCTTGATAGGTACGAATAAACTAAAATTTGTTGTTAATAGAGTGGTCTAATCACAACAAATTGACACACAAACGAAAACACTTTCAAAATACTTCGTTTTAAAACACACCAAACAAAAGTTGACTTATCACCACAAGAACGAATATGGTGATTATCCAACCCAAAATATCTAAAACAAAACCGGCTTTAATCATATCTTTCAACTTGACGTAACCAGTACCGTACACAAGCGCGTTCGGAGGCGTGGCAACAGGAAGCATAAACCCCATCGATGATGCCACGGCTACGGCAATTGAAAGAGCAACGGGATTTTCTCCGGTAGTCAGCGCAATCGAAATGACAATCGGGACCATCATCGATGTTACAGCCGTATTGGATGTAACTTCGGTCAGGAAATCTATTAAAAATATAATTATTATCATCAGTAAAAGAGTTGATGGTGTCCCGAAAATTCCGATAAATGAGGTTGCTATCCATGTGGCAAGTCCGGTTTTAAACATCGCATCCGAAAGCGCTATACCTCCGCCAAATAATATCAATGTTCCCCAATCAACAAATTTTGTATCGTGCCATTCGAGAAGGAACTGTCCTTCTTTCAATTTTACGGGAATCAAGAAAAGAAGAACGCCGCAGAATAATCCAATCAAATACTCGTCTAACCAGAGCAACTGTGTTTGCAGCCATACCGGAAATATGTACTTCCAAAAAGGATTTGAAATCCAGAGAAATACTGCCAGCAAAACAACGGCAATGGTTCGTTTCTCGCCGGAGGAAAGTTTCCCGAGTAACGATTGTTCTTTCCGGAGTTGCTCTTTCCCTCCTGCGAGTTTATCAATTTCGGCGGGAAATATTTTTATGAGTACGAACCATGCTACCGGTATTGCCAGAATAACATAAGGGATACCAAATTTCATCCAATCCAAAAATGATATTTGTCTGTATCCGGGATCGTTCGCGAACGTTGAATTGAGAATCGCGAGCGCGATCCCATTCGGTGGTGTGCCAATGACTGTACCAACACCACCGATGGAAGCAGACCATGCAATTCCCAGCATGAGTGATGTCCCGAATCGTGACTCGCCCGGTTTCACACCGATAAACGAAAGGACACCCAATCCTAACGGAAGCATCATCGCGGCGGTCGCGGTATTCGAAATCCACATCGATATGAATGCTGTCGTAATCATGATACCGAGCAATATGCTTTTTGTATTGTCAGCGAGATTTCCACGGGTGAGGATATATAACGTAAGTCGTCTGTCCAATTTCCATTTTTGCATAGCACCTGCAAGGAGGAATCCGCCAAGGAAAAGATAAATAACAGGATTCGCGTAATTAAGCAATGTGCGAAGAAAATTGAATTCATAGAGGTTATCGCCATGCAAGCCGGTGATTTTTAAAATTGGAAATAATACAGCGGGCAGCAGTGCCGTGGCGGGGATTGGTATTGGCTCTGTTATCCACCAAATTATCATCAGAGTAAGAACAGCGAGAACCGATTGCATTGATCTGGCGAGTAATTGTGGATCGAGAAATATTTGCTGTTCTGCTATGAGTCGTTGGCCTGTCGTCAGAAATATATCTAGTGTAGGTAAAATAAGTATGATGATGAACGATAAGATACCTAAAATGAATCCGACCGATTTAGTGTTCATTTTATTTTATTAGAAATTAAATTCGAAATTCTCATGCCGGTCAAAAATATCTGGAATGAATATTATTTAACTTCAATTATTTCCAGCAAATCAACAAGCATGGCACTCGGAATATATCCACCTGAACTCATCGATAGAACTAATTTAGAATTTGCCGGACAATACAGGATAGATTCAGATCTATATGATTTCCAGATTGTATCCGATATGACTACAAAAATATAATTTTTTGGATTCTCCGGAATGAAAACCTCAGGTACTGCCTCTAATTCTACAACCCCACCGATTTCTAGATTTTTCCCCCAACATCGTAATACCAACTTTCTATCATGACTGCTTGATGGAAGCTGATAAGATGTATGTGGAACAAGACAACCACCGGAAACATAGGCGGATTGTTTTCCGCCGAAACGAGGTGCATCGTTTCTAAATTCCATCCAACCCTTCCAACCGATTGTGTCGGACGATGATTCAAAGGAATTGAAATAAATTCTATTCTCCGGTGATGGAAGTAACTCTATGGGTTGCTGCATCCAATCACATCCGCGAAGGAACGATAACAGAGATAAAAAGCTAATTGTGACTATTGAGTTTATCCAAATCATATATACCTCCATGATGTAGATAATTTAGTTTGAATATTGATTAAGGAGCATCAATTCTAATTCCAATTCCTTATATGACCTTAATTTATTTATCTCCTGATTTAAAAACAACCCATGGCTGAGAGGGTCGATCTTTAATAAGTCCACTCATCCAACCGAATTGCGGATGCACTTCCAGATATTTTTTTGCATCAAATGGAGTTCCGCAAGAAGAACCCCATCTGCCAGCAAACGACATTTCTTTAGCTATAGTCGCATCTAAAACTTTTCCGTCAATTGAGCCACCGGCATCGTACGGAGTACCGTCGCTGGAGTATCGCGGATCGAGTTCATCATGTCCGCATAGAGAGCGCCCGCCGGGATTATTCATCTTCAAATATGTGTCGAAATGATCGGCTTCAAACAGTTTCGCAGTTTCGAGATTGATTTTTCCTTTATACTCTTTCATAAGTTGATTCCATCTGACTCGCCGAGCAATTGATGAATATTTTATGTTCGTATTATCGGCGTGTGTTTCGAAGCGGAGAAGTTTTAAATCTTCCGCGATATTTGATCCGGTGAAATATCCATCGGTCTTCTTCTCAAATCCAACACATTTCAAACCGAGTTCCAAGCGGGCAATTTCATTTGTCTTAATATCGCCGAGCAGCCATGCATTCGCGTAGCCGCCATTGTTATTATTCTTCATGATCTCACACCACTCTTCTATGTTGTTTGCATACTGAGTCGCGTGTCTCATGCGGGAAAATTCAGGAACTCCGCTGGTATCGAAAGGAAAGAATCCGCCTATCGTAGTTTCAGATCCTACAAGTCCGGCATCTGTGACAAAAAAATCTGTCCCGCTGTGAATCCAGCCGGTGAAGGTTTGCATTAATATTCTATGTCCGCTATCGGGAAGAATGTCGAGAACAATATTGCAATCTGATTCAGGGAAACCGACCATAGAATTATGTCCAAGCACAATTTTGCCATCGATTGTCATACTACCAGTCGCAATAAAAGAACTGCACGATTGTTTTTTCGGTTCAACGGCATTTGGGCTGATTGAATCTTTTACTGTTGGCCACCAATACCATGCCAGTTCAAAAAAGCCGTTCAGCGTAATCAATTCATCCCGCGTGACAAAATATTTTGCGGCTTTCATGCCATCAACCATACCATTAATTTCATCAACAAGTTCGGAATCAACTTTTGGTGTGAACATTTCACCAGCTTTTCGAACGAGCCACAACCAATCCATCGCG
Organism: Ignavibacteriales bacterium; assembly: GCA_016214905.1. Classification (NCBI taxonomy): domain Bacteria; kingdom Pseudomonadati; phylum Ignavibacteriota; class Ignavibacteria; order Ignavibacteriales; species Ignavibacteriales bacterium. The sequence continues at coordinate 347,157 of JACRMQ010000006.1, forward strand.
GTTTGATAGTTCCAGACTTTTACGCGAGTTTGAATCGCCTCATTAATTTCCTTCGCAAGAAGATAACCATGCTGGAAACCACGCTCCTGCGCGTTACCTTCCAGATGAAGATATATCCATCCGGCTTTTTCTGTGCGGAATGATTTTGTAAGCCATAACTTCTGTTCAGCCGAAAGTGAATCTGATTGTTGTGCAAGAATGTAAAAAGGTATTGTTAATGTAAAGATTATTGTAAGTGCAATATATTTTTTCATATAATCCTTAACAAAATTATTTTATCCAAACTGTTTTGATATTCACAAATTCTCGTATTCCAAAAGCACTTAATTCGCGCCCGTATCCGGAGTTCTTCACTCCTCCAAACGGTAATCGGGGATCGGAAACAACCATTCCGTTTATGAATACCGATCCGGTTTGAAGCTCATCGATGAATTGCTGTTTTTCTGAAGCGATTTTAGTCCATGCGCTCGCTCCCAAACCGAACGGTGAATCGTTTGCGAGTTTTATTGCTTCATTTATGTTATTCACTTTGAATAATGAAGCAACCGGACCGAATAATTCTTGTGAATGTGCCGGCGAATCTTTCGGAATATTCGTGATGATAGTAGGCTCATAATAATTTCCGGGTCTGTCTATGCGATGACCACCCGTAAGAATACGCGCGCCCATTTTAACGCTCGTATCAACTTGTTCTTCCAGTTCATTTAAAAGAGCAGGTGTCGCGAGGGGACCGATATCGCAATCATCTAACATAGGATCGGATACTTTTAATTTTTCCGTCTCTTCGATAAAAAGAGATGTGAATTCTTTGTAAATTTTATTGTGCACAATGAACCGCTTTGCAGCTATGCAAGATTGTCCGTTATTAATTGTCCTGGCTCTCACTGCGATTCTTGCTGCTTCCTCGATATTCGAGCTCGGCATTACAATAAAAGGATCGCTTCCGCCTAATTCAAGAACCGTTTTCTTGATTGCTTTACCGGCAATGCTCGCAACTGAACGACCTGCCGGTTCGCTGCCTGTTAATGTTATAGCTTTAATTCTATCATCTTCAATTATTCTTGAAACTTTATCGGAACCGATCAGGAGTGATTGAAAAGTTTCATCCGGAAAGCCCGCTCGCCTGAAAATATCTTCTATTGCGAGCGCGCATTGAGGCACATTTGATGCATGTTTAAGTAATCCAACATTTCCCGCCATCAGGGCAGGTGCCGCAAATCGGAACACTTGCCAAAAAGGAAAATTCCATGGCATTACTGCGAGTATAATTCCAAGTGGTTGATATTTTATGTAACTTTTCGATGCGGTAGTTTGCACTAATTCATCGGCTAAAAAATGTTCCGCCTTCTCTGCGTAATATCTGCATACCCAGGCGCATTTTGCCGCTTCTTCGGCTGCCGACCATAATGGCTTACCCATTTCGGTTGTCATAATTCCACCGAATATGGTTTTCTCTTCTTCAAGAATATCGGCGGCTTTGTTCATCATCGCGGTACGTTCTTGAAAAGATATATTTTTATATTTCTGGAAAATATTTTCGGCGAGAGATATCTTAACCTCTAACTCCTCGGGAGAAAGTGGATTGAAAGTTTTTAGAATTTCACCGGTTGCAGGATTGATCGATATTATTGACATGGGATCAATTAAAAGTTAAAAATTAAAAGATAAAAGTAAAATTAAAAATATAATTTAAGTGGATGAAAGCACGAAAATATTTCCTTCGGAATCGACAAACTGGGCATAAGTTCCCCAAGGTGCAGTAGTGGGGGGGACTTTAAATTCAACGCCGCGTAATTTTAATTCCTCATATGTAGTATTCACATCCGCGCACGTAAATGCCATGTTCATGGAAGTGCCGATCCGGTTTTCGTGACCCGTCGGAGTGAATAATACTACTTTAGTCTCAGATTTGCCTACCTGCATTTCGATCCATCGTGAATCATCGTTGAATTTCTGATCTGTAATTAACGTGAACCCCAATTTTTCCGAGTAAAACTTTAGAGCCCTGTCATAATCCGAAACCGGTACACTTATAAATTTCACATGACTAATCATAATCATCCTTTAATAACTTGAATCATTCCAACAATCCATTACTCGGCTATTCATTCACTTGCCGGGTTTCTTCAGGAATTCTTTGTAGTCAACTTTCTCGAGTTCATGTATATTTTGCTCTACTTTTTTCTTTAAAGATTTTTTAAATTCTTTCAGTTTGACTGCAACTTTAGAATCGCAATGTGCGATAATTTGTGCGGCTAGTATGGCGGCATTTTGCGCTCCGTTCAATGCTACAGTTGCAACCGGAATTCCCGACGGCATCTGTAAGATCGATAATATCGAATCCCAACCATCGATAGAATTCGTCGATTTGATCGGAACACCGATTATGGGCAGGGTGGTCATAGATGCGATGACACCGGGCAAATGTGCTGCACCTCCTGCGCCCGCGATGATTGCTTTGATCCCGCGCTTCTGAGCGGTCGTTGCATATTGAGCGGCACGTTCCGGTGTGCGGTGAGCCGACGCGATTGTAATTTCGAACGGGATCCCGAAATTTTCCAGCATTTCCGCGGCTTCTGCCATTATCGGCAAATCCGATTTACTCCCCATTATAATTCCAATAAGTGGTTTTTTCATCTCTTCTCCTTGATAATTTAAATTGTTCCTCGTGCCAATTTAAGAAGAATGAGTTTAACAATCAAACATCAACGGTCAATTAATATTGACATAATTACATTTTGGTCGCGACAACAAGGGGCGATTTCACATTCGAAAGTGTGCTACCAAAACTATCTAATGCTTCCAGGAGAACAATATAAATCCCAATGCGGACTCTATTTTTGTTGTCATTATATCCGTTCCAGATGATATCTCCCCGCGAACCGCTTGGTTCATTTTCAGCGAGTGTCCGCACCAACCTTCCGGTCAAATCGTAAATTCTCACTCGAATCGTCGCTGTTGATGAATGTAATTCATAATGAATTATTGTTACATCCTCGTATCCATCACCGTCGGGTGAGAAAGGATTGGGAGTGAAAGAAATTGAACTGTTATCCGGGACAGTGACCGTAAATAAACTATTTTGAAATGAAGGCGATCCGCCTAAAGAGTTTGCGCTTGTACTCCAGTTTCTTCGATCGTGGCTTGAAAGATTTGGATTGATTCTCTCTAACGATCTACCTTCAACATCTTCGATATCGGAGTTGTGCCACCAGGGGAAATAATGAACACTGTCGATTATTTCTCCGGTCAAATCTGAAAGAATAATTTCGTCACCGTCATTATTCAAGCTTAAGCATCCATCTTTAATAATCACGTTATAATTTGAATCTCGAAGATAAGAGAATCGATTGTAGATCGATGAATCAAAAGCGATTACTAAAAATTCTCCGCTACCGATGACGAACGACGAATTACTAATGACATATTTGCTCGATGAATTTGTGTCTTTAAAATCTGTTAGTCTCCATTCAGAAAGATCAACGAGGTCGGTTCCGTTATTAAAAAGCTCAACATATTCAGCATCGCCGGTTTTCGGTTGGTACATGATTTCATTAATAGCGATGACGTTCTTTCCGAAGCGATTCTTTATCTCGAAAAAGATCGTATTATCAGTCAGTCTCATATCGAGAGGGTAATCGATAATGGATATGAGAATCTTTTTACCGGGAGGTAGATTATTCCATGTAAAATCGATCGCCAAGGAATCTTTAAAAATCAATGGTGAAATTATTTGATGTGATGAGATTAGTTCTGAGGCATCGGCAATCGAATCGCCATTCGAATCGAAGTAAAGGGAGACGGAAAAATTCTGAGCTATTTGATGCCCGGCATTCCGAACAACGACTCTGATTGTCGTCGTATCAATGGCGTACGCATTCACGATGCAAAGATCGTATTCTAAAGGAGTAAGATAGTTTTGAAGACCGGGAGTACTGCCAACTGAATCTTTCGATGATCCCCAATTTGTGGAATCAGTAGATCCAACCTCGGGTTCGATTCTCTCTAAAGAATTCCCTACTGAATCGTTCCAGGATGGGAAATAATAAACGCTATCCATTATCGCCCCCCGGTCATCAAAAAGAACTACTGCATCACCCGTATTATTTAAAAAATATGTCGGTAACGAATTGATTTGCAAAGTTGTTGCAGAAATATCCGGATGAACTGCAGCGAATAAATTTAGGTCCTTCGTCAAAACGCAGTAAGCGTTCGGAGGGATCTGAATATTTTGATTCGTGATAAGATGTTTCGTTGATGAGTATCGGTTGCTGATCTTCCAACCATTCAAATCAACCGTATCCGAATAATTATTATACAACTCCACCCATTCCGGCCCAGGACTATCAGGAGCGAACATTATTTCATTCACTACGACGGAGGATGGTGGTATACCGACGGATAAAGTATATTTCTTAAGATTATTGGAAAGATTCTGATCTCCAGTTAGAATCGCATTGATAAATATCCATTCTTTTCCAAACAAGGGTTGAATTAAGATGGCTTGAACTGCTGTTGTTTCAGCGGGTTGAAGTAATTTTTGGGTTGATGCCGATGAAAATACTTCATCTGGTTGAGGGAGCGAGTCGTGATTTTTATCTTCATAGAAATCGACCGAAATATTTTGCACCGGTTGTAAACCGGAATTTTTCAAAATTGCCTGAACGACTACGGAATCTCCAATAATCGGAAAAGTGGGAAAGATGTTTATGTAGTCAATAGATATATCCGTGTTGTATAACGCAGTTATCAGTACATCGTCAAAACGAATTGTACCGGATGTGCCGGTTCCATTGCCGATAACTCGCCATCGAAATTTTATATTGCTTTGATTATTTAGTGAAGGAGAGAGTCTAAATTTTCTAAGGACGTACGATGTTGTTCCGGGATTTTTCAATGTATCGCTAATCGGGATATCGAATGTTATTCCTCCGTTAGTGGATGCTTCGATCAATAAACCGGAATTATGGCTGCTCGATCTTCGCTCGTAAAATTTTAGACTGTCGGCCTCTTTGTTTGAAAAATCGATCAAAGGCGAGATCAACGCTTGGCTTATGGTGGAGTTTGTGCTAATCGCCGCGTTTGAATCGGAATAAGGAGATGATTTTGTCGTTATGAAATCTCCTGTTACTGATTTATTCGTTGTTGTTGTCCATTGAATTGGCAGAACAGGCGGTGTAACAGAATCGAAATTTTGAAGATAAGGAAATTGACTGATTTGTCCTTTTAACTCAGAACAAAAAAGAGTTAGAAACAAAAATATAGAATATCGCATACTCTTCCATCGCTCCTAAGAAGTTTAACAATTTCTCGGCGCCGGGGAGACGGATATTTTGAAACGAATATATGCGGCTCGGTTAAGAGCCGCATTCAAATCTAAAAATTATTACGCTGTTGGTTTAATCTTCCTTCGCGCGCATTGAATCCCATACCATGTATATGAAGAGAAGTGCGAACATGATCAATCCAAGTATTTCACCATTTGCACTCTCTGCCCAATGAGCGAGGTACCAATTGGAAATTCCGAGATCAAGCTGGAATCTTTCAATGAGCATTTGATCCGAAAATCTCAAAAATGCATTAAACACACCAAACAGAGCGCCGCCTGCAATGAATCCGGAAGCGATGAGGGTTCCGCGCGAGAAGCGAGCGTTGTTAAGTTTTTCATTCTTGGATCGCGAAGTCACCCACCATGCTACAAGTCCGCCGAACACGAGCGGAACATTCAACTCTTGCGGAATGTACATTCCGAGTGCGAATGCAAGGGGTGGTATTTTTATCATCACTAAAATTAAAGCGATAATAGCACCTACAAGATACAATATCCATGGTGCCGGTGTTGCGGACATCAACGGTTGTATCACAGCCGCCATTGCGTTTGCCTGTGGTGCAACCATCGCATTGGGACCAGTGAAGCCGTATGTTTTGTTCAATATCATTACAACTCCACCAACTGTTGCCGCTGAAACCAATACGCCTAAAAATTTCCAGGTTTCTTGTTTCTTTGGAGTTGAACCCAACCAGTAACCAATTTTCAGATCTGTAATAAAACCACCTGCGACGGAAAGTGCTGTGCAAACAACACCGCCTATGATCAGTGCAGAAATCATTCCCGAGGTTCCTGATAGTCCAATTCTTACAAGAACGAACGATGAAAGAATCAGCGTCATCAATGTCATACCGGAAACAGGATTGGTACCAACAATAGCTATTGCATTTGCTGCAACAGTTGTGAATAAGAATGAAATTATAATTACTATCAATAATCCGACTAATGCATGTGTGAAGTTAAAAACCACACCGGCATAGAAGAAGACAAAAAGCATCAAAGCTGTTAATAAAATCATTATGACGATGAAATTCATTCGCAAATCTGTTTGCCAGCGAATTGTTTCATCGCTGTCTCCGGATTTTTTATGCAAGATTTCATTATAAGCTAACTTGAATGCGCCGCCGATAATTTTTGAAGAGCGGAGAATCCCAACAATTCCTGCCATGGCAATTCCACCGATACCGATTTGTCGGACGTATGTTCTAAAAATTTCTTCAGCACTCATATCGGCAATTAATTTTGTAGCGGTCGCTCCAAGAGGAGTGGTAAGATGCTGACCAATTTCATAGAAAAGTGGAATAAGAACGAACCATGATAAAAACGAACCGGCAGCGATGATTGCAGAGTATTTCAAACCGACAATGTATCCTAAACCAAACACCATTGCTGAAACATTCAGCTTTGCAACAACTTTTAATTTGTCGGCAACTACTTCTCCATAATGAAACATTCGCGAAGTGACAACTTCCGACCACCATCCGAACGCGCTGAAAGCAAAATCAAAAAAACCACCGAGTAATCCTGCTACAACTAAAACACCGGCTTGTTTGCCGCCTTTTTCACCTGCAACTAATATTTCAGTTGTCGCGGTAGCTTCAGGAAACGGAAATTTTCCGTGCATATCTTTTACAAAATATTTTCTGAATGGAATCAGGAACAAAATGCCGAGGAATCCACCGAGAGCAGATGCCATAAACATCTGCCAAAAGCTTGCATCGAGATTGAGGATGTACAATGCGGGAATTGTAAAGATAGCTCCGGCAACGATAACACCTGAACAAGCGCCGATTGATTGGATGATAACATTTTGTCCGAGGGCATTCGGTTTTTTAAATGCAGCAGATAGTCCGACTGCTAAAATCGCGATTGGAATTGCCGCTTCAAAAACCTGTCCGATCTTTAAACCGGAATAAGCCGCGGCGGCTGAGAATAGGACTGCCATAACAAGTCCCCACCCAACAGACCATCCCGTAACTTCGGGGTATGGTTTTGCCGGATCCATAAGAGGGTAATACGCTTCTCCCTCTTTCAGTTCTTTATAAGCATTATCAGGAAGACCGCTAGTTGTATTGGTTTGATGTTCCATTAGATTCTCCTGTTGTGAATATTGTGTATATCGGCACTGTTTGCCCGATAATAATTATGTAGATGAAGTTAAAAAAAAATATTAAGCAAATCAAATTCTTTTGCGTTTAATTGTATATCTGCTCTTAGGTTCTTCAACTATAAATCCAATTTGACGTTTTGGTTTTTCTGGCGGAGTCATCAATTGCCGAATTGCTTCAAAGACCGATTTAATTTGTATGTCGTGTGTTTCAAACTTTCGCTCAAGTTCTTCGAGCTTATGTGCTAAGTCTTTGTGAGTTGCAAGGATCTGTCTTAACTTTACGAATGCCCTCATGATAGCAATGTTGACTTGGATAGCTCTTTCACTGTTTAAAACAGTCGAAAGCATCGCTACGCCTTGTTCAGTAAAAGCAAGTGGAAGATAACGTCTCCCACCGCTGCCAGATTTTGAGGTCGCAATTTGCGACCTCAAAAATATATATTCTTCTGGTGTAAGTTGGAACATAAAATCTTCGGGGAATCGACTAATGTTCCTTCTAACTTGTTCATTAAGCCGTTTAGTAGATACACCGTACAGCAACGCGAGGTGAGAATCTAACATTGCCTTTTGCCCACGGATCAAGAAGATTTGCTGTTCGATTCTTTCAATTGGTATCAGTGTTGTAGAACTCATTAGCTTCTCCTCCAGATACAATATCAAATTTTTGTTATATCAACTTTGAACCAGATTTATCACCAGTTCATTTTTTACTCTTCTCTACCCACACCTGCACAAGGTTTACAACTGTTTCAATCGATTTCTCCATACCGTCAAGTGAAGCCCACTCGGTTTTGCCGTGGAAGTTTTTTCCTCCTGTGAAAATATTCGGACAGGGGAGGCCCATTGCTGTAAGCCGTGAGCCGTCTGTGCCACCGCGGATTGGAACCCATTTTGGTTCAAGCCCGGAGCGCTTTGTTGCTTCCCATAAATATTCAGTTACACGCGGGTCTTTATCAACACCTTCACGCATATTGCGATACGATTCTTTTATCTCCAACTCTATTCTGGTTTTAGGATGAAGTGGTTTCACTTCTTCGATTATCTTTTCTAATATCTTTTTCTGTTTATCCAATCCTTCGGTCTTAAAATCCCGGAATAGGAAATTGAGAGTTGTTTTTTCTTCTTCACCTTTTAAAATGTGCGGATGGATATATGGCTCGTAACCTTCAGTTGTTTCAGGTGCCATATCTTTCGGTGTTCGAATTATGATGTCTGCCATTGTTCTAATCGAATTCACCATAATATTTTTTGCAAAACCGGGATGTATGTTTCTTCCGTGCACGGTTATGGTCGCAGAGTTTGCGCTGAAGGTTTCCTTGTTTAATTCTCCGGCAGTGTCGCCATCAACTGTGTATGCGAAGTCAGCGCCGAAAGATTTTAAATCGAAAAATTTTGTCCCTGCTCCAATCTCTTCATCAGGTGTGAATCCAATTTTAATATCACCGTGAGGAATTTTGGGATTATTGAGGAGTTGCTGAACTGCCGTCATTATGATTGCAATACCTGCTTTGTTATCTGCACCCAGCAGAGTTGTACCATCAGATGTGATTATTGTTTTACCGATGCAATGTTTCAATTCAGGATTTTCAGCTTCAGTGATTACAATTGACTTGTCACCGGGCAATACAACATCTCCGCCTTGATACTTAATCACCTGTGGTTTTACATTTTCACCGCTTGCAGATGGTGATGTATCTACATGTGCGATGAATCCGATAGCCGGAACTTTATGCGGTACATTTGAAGGCACTGTTCCCATAACATATCCGTATTTATCTATCCGTGCATCTTTCAGACCTAAAGTTTTCAATTCTTCAACAAGCAGATTTAAAAGATTTAGTTGTTTGGAAGTGCTCGGATACGATTCAGATTCTTCGCTGGATTGTGTATCTATCTTGACATATCGAAGAAATTTATCGAGGACTGTTTCGTTCATAATATTATCTTTCTATAAATGTTGTCATCAAACAGGAATAATTAATGATTGGCATTTTATGAATTTTCAAAGTTAGAAGCAAATAGGATAAGATATCCATAATTGGAGATTGTTTTCCCGGATGATACATATCACTTCCGGTCCTTTAAGAAATAGGTATTTTAGTTCCAATTCATTAACTTTGATGAAATTCAATACTTGTTTAGAGGATGGAATTTTTGTATTTTCATTCGATTTTATTGATTGGTTGCCCGATATTCGATTTATTTTTGATACAAAAGAAAGTATATGATTAAAACAGATAAAAAAACGTCAAAATATATCATTATTTTTCACTTATTATTAGCTGTAAGTATTTATCAGCATCAGGCGATAGCTCAAGTTCCTACCGATTCATTGGCGATACTGGTTAATGAAGGTTACGCCATAATGCAAAGCAATCCCGATAGGGCAGAGCAGTTATTCGAACAGGCACTGACGATTTCACCTAATGATTTAGCATTACGCAGACAGCTTGGATATCTCTACAGCGATAATAATAAACCTGAGCGAGCGTTAAAAGAATTTGAAAAAGCGGAAGCCATACAATCATCCGATACTATTAAATTACAGATGGCATTTATCCAACTAACCAACGGCCATGAAGACAAAGCGGTAACAATCTTGCGTGAGCTAACGGAGAGTCAAGATCTGTTTATTAAAAAGAGTGCTGATGAGCAGTTGGCTGCGATTACTTCTGCCTCTGTGACGGTAATTCCAGATGAACCAAGCAGATGGTATTCCCGTATTTATGCAGCACCTTTTTATGATACACGCTGGGAAACAATATTCTATAACTTCGATGCGGAGCGTGGATATTATTTCAATTCCAAGAGGACAATTTTTGGTTACGGATTTTTATCTCTGGCGGCGGACGGAAAATCGAAGCTTGGCGAAGTACCCGAGATATTTTCCGATAACGCAATTGTGGGCGGAGTTGGTATAGGCGTAAAACCGTTAACAGGATTAGAATTAAGAACTCAATTAGGGATTGCATATGATATAATACAGCAGGATAGCGGAGTGTCGCGCTGGAGTGAAGATTTTAGGGTACTGGCAATATATGGAAATGGAATCTATCCGGATTTTGAATTTCATACCGATCCGAAAGTTACATTAGAACCGTTGTTAGATGTCTATTCATCGGTCGGTTATTATTCCCGTTATAAAAATGTCATCGGCTATCTTCAGGGTAGGGCCGGTGTGCGAATTTTTGAAATGTCTTATACTGCCGCCGATTTATATTTAAGGTCTATGTATGTAAAAGATTCGGAACGGGAATTTTATAATAATCAAATAGATGCCGCGATCGGTTTACGTATTCTGCCGTTTTATAAATGGGATTTATACGTGATGGCAGAATATTATCGGGGCACATATTTAGGGAATATTGCCCGTCCCTCAGATTTCTCAAAATATTTCGGCGGTTTTCGTCTCTTTATTATTTATGATCATATCTTTTAATATATGGGCGATTGGCTAGTACAAATATTCAGGTCGTCGTACGATTCTTTGTACATGGCAACATTTATTGTTGCCACATTCCTTTTCATCAGTGGTTTCGATGATATTTTTGTAGATCTATATTATTGGTTCCATCACTGGTTGATGAAAAAGAAATTCAATAAATTTCGGTACGAAACCCCGGAAAAACTTTATCAATTAGAAGAAAAAACAATCGCGATCTTCGTGCCTGCATGGCACGAGCAAGATGTTATTGATAAAATGTTGTTGAATGCATGCCGAACAATTCAATATAAGAATTACGATATTTTTGTGGGAGTTTATCCGAACGATCCCGGAACAATATCAAGAGTTGAATTGGTAAGCAAGCAATATCCGAATGTTCATGCGGTAGTGGCTGATAAACCTGGGCCAACAACAAAAGCGGATAATTTGAATGGTATTCATGCCGGAATGATAAAGTGGGAAAACAAAACCGGCGTAAGATATGATATCATTGTCATGCACGATTCTGAAGATGTCATTCATCCTCTATCATTGAAAATTCATAATGCGCTTATTCCGGAATATGATATGGTGCAGATGCCTGTATTTCCGCTGGATACTAGTCATTTGAATCTTGTTCACTGGACCTATGCCGATGAATTTGCAGAATACCATACCAAAGATTTATTTGTTCGACAGCATTTCAGCGGATTTGTTCCCTCGGCCGGTGTTGGCACTGCATTCAATAGGTGGATTATCGAATTTGTTGGTACCTCGTTCGCGAAGAACATTTTCCGTACGAGCGCTCTTACTGAAGATTATGATCTCGCGTTGCGACTCGCGCTTGGGCGGGCGAATCTTTTATTTACATATAAACCATTCGGTATCGATTGTGCTACCCGCGGATATTTCCCACATTCAATGAGCGCTTCAATAAGACAGAAAAGCAGGTGGATTACCGGTATATGCCTGCAATCATGGCAAACAATCGGTTGGCGGGGAGATGCAAAATTCAGATTTGTTCTTTATCGTGATAGAAAAGCGGTAATTGCGAATATAATTAATTTCTTCGCTTACATTGTAATTCTATATTTAATATCTTACGAAGCGATACGTTTAGGTTTTGCGGCATATCGACAACTGCCACCTATTGTTACTAAAGGAACAATATTGTGGGACCTTGTGGTCATCGATAGTCTATTGATGATCTGGCGAATTATGCATCGGTTTGTTACTGTACGACGCGTATATGGAATCTGGGCGGCAATATTAAGTATTTTCAGATTGCCGATTTCAAATATTATTAATTTCAGCGCAACAGGCAGAGCGTTATATCAATTTACAAAAGCAGCCTTGAGGAAGAAAGAGCTTAAGTGGGAAAAGACAGCGCACCACTTCCCAACTGCGACAGAACATAGTTCTTAAAACTAAAAAATGAATTAATGAAAACAAACTTGAGGGATTTGATGGTCAAGAATTATTCTATCTTATATGTTGATGACGAAGATCAATTACGGTTTTTAGTGCAGAATCAATTAAGTCAGGAAGGTTTTAATGTCGACACCGCAGACGATGGTGATACGGCCTTAGATATGATGAAACAAAAGTCGTATGATGTTGTGTTACTAGATATCAGGATGCCGCGGTTGAACGGACTTGAAGTATTGAAGGAAATGAAAAAGCGGAAAACGAACGCTCGGGCGATAATGCTTACAGGTGTGGATGATCTTGCCGTTGCCCTTGAAGCTGTTAAAAGCGGTGCGATTGATTATCTGACCAAACCTTACGAGTTGGATAATCTTATGAGATCGATTATGCGCGTTATTGGTTAGAGTTAGAATTTGCAGATGCCGGACATTCAGGCGACAGCAAAAGTTTTGGAAAAGCTGTAGATAGTTAGTAATTTGATTTAAGACTTGGGGTCAAGTCCTGCGCAACAAGAAATTTCCGAACCCCGCCAGGTCCGGAAGGAAGCAACGGTAGGAAGTAAATCTTGTGTGACGTAGGGTAGCTTGACCTCTTTTAATTTTATTCCAACCATGAAATAATCTCAAACGATCCTGTCATCGGGTAACTTGGCGGAGAGTTAACTAATAATCGGTTATCGTATTTATAATTTTTCTGAAATCCATGATTGATTGTTGTGCCGCTGTAAGTCCCCACCGGTCCACGTTGATATTGCGTTACCCCGCCATAAAGGTACAAAGTTCCACTAACAGGTCGAGTGTTATAGTTCTCTGCCGTCAAACCGCCTTTCAAACAAAAAATTGCTGCATCAATCCTACAATCGCTGTTATTGGCAGCATTATCTGTTACAAATACGTTATTTTCACTGACGAGTCCCAACATATCATCAGATGCACCTGCTCTTGGATCTGCTTTACAGCGGACATCGTTATCAATATAAATATTCCCAAATCCCAATCCAGAACTAGCCGTAGCACAGACTGTTGCTCTACCGTCGATAGTACCTTGAACGTGAATATTTCCTTTCGCTGCTAATATAACACCATTCGGGGCAAATGAAGACAACGGCTCGGTAGTTACCGTACCGGTAGCAGATGTTTTCCATTTAACGTTTCCATCTTCAAATGTCAGCCATAAATCACCGGTTGCAAAAACCCGGCCTCCTGCTGTTGCAGCCGCCACTACGCCATTAATATTCGCGGGCAGGTCTAAATCAACCCCTTTCTGATAACCACCATAAAATTTTGCTTTACTCTTTGTGGGATTTGTTCCTAACCGAGTTGTAACTTTCCCATAGAAAACAGGAGAATTAGGTGTGGGAATATTTAATTTGGCTTGTGAATGGAGGGGTCCCCAAACTGTATCCTTAGATATCCAATCGATTGCACCTTCGATTTTAGAATAATAAGCGAATTTAGAATATGAGCTCGGTTGAAGCAAAACTCTCACCGTCTCGGCTGAATCGGTGTACGTTCCGATTGCTTCAATTTTTTTCATCTTTGTAAGTGTATCGCGTACGGTAACACTGAATTTACCCCCTGAGAAAGAAATATTTGAATACCCCGCTCTCCATGAGGTGTCTATGAATAATTTATTTGCAGCGATATTCGCGGCACTCGTAGCAATGTTATGAGCTTGAGATTTTTTTTGATAACTGAGATAGTTTTCCACCGCACGGTTTGCCTGCCGATGTAAGTTAGGTGTCACAATTCCAAGTATTAAACTGAAACCTAACACGAGTAATATAGATGCTCTGCCCATATAAATTTTCCTTATCTGTTTTTAAGATTTCTTGCTGCAAGACGCAACTGCCGCCAGAACGCAAATGAATATGTAGTATCGTACGCGTAAGGACTTTCCAGCAATACGGAAAGTTGAATCTCATAGATTGCATTCGGATTACTAATCGGAAAAGGCAATGAATCACCCTGTGCATCGAAGTAAACGAAATCGAATTTTGTGACGCCCAAACTTATACCGCTTCCTCTTCGATTATTGATGTCGCGGAATAGATACATGTCTCTGGGATTCGGAGTACCGGTTAACCCTGATATCGTCCCGATTGAATATTCCAGAGTGTCAACATTTCCGACATTCAATAAATCGGTTTGAAATTTAATATTATGCCTGCCCGCACCAAGAATTGCTTTGGATGGATCAGGAACTTTAGTGTATTCCCTGCAGTATCCTATTCTTCTAAAATCATCTTCAATCATGCGTACTAGTGATACTAAATTTTCCTGGACAGTGAGATCGTTCGTGGTGGTATAATTGGAGTAAACTAACGAACTGTTCATGTGTATTACCATCAACAGCAGAAATCCGGCGATGATGATGGATGATAATATGTCTAATATCGTACTTGAACCCATAACTTTGCTCCTTACCTGAAATACCAATAACTGAAGATATATTCGGCGCTCACTGTATCTTTCATTTGCGGACTCGTCACCTGAACGCTTAGTTTTTTATGCCATGTAGGAGATGCTTGCGCAACATTTGGATTCAACGGATCGATATAAAATACACGGCAAGATATGTTGAACATTCCACTTAAAGTGTCTGGAGTAACTGTTCTTCGTAGATTGTTGAAGTCATCAAAGTCATTCAATGAATCCGGATAATATTCACCGGTCTCAAGTCCTAATTGCGCTACAGGAGTTAGCTGAGAGGTCGCAGTAGCAATATCTTCATCTGTATTTTTATCGAATGATTTTCCCTGCGCCTCTTCAACAAGTGAGGAAGCGATTGATATCGCTGTTACACCTAATTTTGCCTGAATAACAATCTCATTGCTGTTCCCTAAGCTGCGGTTCATGGAAACTACAACAGTTCCAAGAAGCGCTAAGGCAAACAAAGCAAATATTGTTTGTCCGGTGTTCATATTAACCCCTTAATAAGTTTTCTGCAATTATTTTTTAATCAACGGATGTGATTGAGGCCAGATCTGATGCAATTCCGGCATTAAAATGTACCTTTGCCGGATTTGCCGCTTCTGTTAATCAGACTGCAAGATATTTTAATCCGATTTGCCGGCGTTCTAATTCCTACCGATTAATCAGGACCAATATTTTCATTTGGTAAAATAATCAATGCACATGCTGGCATATCACTAAATCACATGGACATGATAAAATAAATTACGAGAAGACGCAATAGTAAGAGTGAGAACAATCACTTCCGGATAGAGGAAATAACTCCAAACAGTCGGATTATCAAAAAAGATGAATTCTTGCAAAGATGTTAAAAAATTAGTAACTTTAAAAAACAAATACCGAATAATTTCAAAATTTCGGATAATACATAGATAAATTAAATTTAAAATCATTCGCAACAAGTCACTGGTTAACGATGTCGAGCGTCTTTTTATTACGAGTTTTCATTTTAAGCACAAACCGTTTCCTCGCTTCGTTCCACGACTTCGCCGCGGCACTGATCCGTGTGCGTAGTTGCATATTCAATAATTATTCAGACCCTAATGGGCTGGTAGCAGAAAATATTATGTCTATAAGTGGGTCGGAGGAACAAAGTGTCAAACGTAAGAAAAGAAATTATAATCAACGCAACTGCGAACGAGATTCGCATTGCTATCACCGAGGATAAGCGTTTAGCAGAACTCTTCGTTGAAACTCCTGAAAAGGAGCGTATGGTAGGCGATATATATTTAGGCCGTGTGGCTAAGGTAATGCCTGGCATCCGTGCTGCATTTATTGATCTTGGATTAAAGCAAGATGCCTTTCTACATTTTTCAGATATTGGAAGTTCGTTCTCTGAATATTCATCGTTAGTGGGCGATGAAGATTCCGATGTGGATGTTGATGAAGATGGAGACGATACCGAAAATCCTTTAAGCGAAAACGGTTCGACTCCAACAACGGAACTTAAAAACCAACCACAATCGCAACAGCGACAACGACCCCAAAGGAACGATAATTATCAAAAATCTTTACCGGACATCAAGCGCGGTCAGGATATATTAGTACAAGTTACAAAAGAACCGGTTGGTCGCAAGGGTGTTAGAGTAACATCGGAAGTCTCCATACCCGGCAGATTTTTAGTGCTATTGCCTTTCGATGGGAAGATTGGTGTTTCAAAACGGATGCAGAGCTTCAAGGAAAAACGCCGGTTGCGCAGAATCGTTCGCAATTTTCTCCCTGAAGGATTTGGTGCGATCATCCGTACTGTTGCTATGGATCAGGATGAAGCGGCATTAAAAGCGGATATGGATAATCTTCTTTCAACATGGAGGGAGATAGAGAAAAGCGTTAAATCGGAGGAACCGCCTTCACTTCTTTACAAAGACATGGCAACGACTTCCAGTGTTATCCGTGATTTATTTTCTGAATCTGTTGACCGGATAGTAATAGATTCGAAAAAATTGTATAAAGAAATCCGCGCGTACGTTAAAACAGTCTCTCCGGATTGGATCGATAAGATTGAGTTATACAAAGACAAAGAGCCGATCTTCGATGTTTATGGAATAGAAAAAGAAATCGCAACCGTGCTAAGTAGAAAAGTATGGTTGAAGAGCGGTGGATATATAATTATCGAACAAACCGAGGCGATGGTTGTTGTCGACGTGAATAGCGGTCGTTACGCGGCGAAACGCGAACAAGAATTGAATTCACTCCGTACTAATCTCGAATCGGCAAGGGAGATATGCCGTCAGCTTAGATTGAGAGATCTTGGGGGAATTATCGTAATCGATTTCATCGATCTGGATGATGAGAAGAATCGAAAAAAAGTATACGATGAATTGCGTAAAGAATTTAAACGCGATCGTGCAAAAGTTACCGTCTTGCCGATGACTGAAATCGGATTAGTTCAAATCACCCGGCAAAGGATCCGACAAAATATCCTCCATAGTTTCAGCGAACCCTGCCCTGTTTGCGGCGGCGGCGGTCTAATTGAATCTAAATCGAGCATTGTAAATCATATCGAGAGATGGGTACGCAGATTCAAATCAGAATCGCGTGAATACCGACTTAGACTCGCGGTACACCCAACAGTCGCTCAATACCTGAGAGAAGGCACAATAAGTAGGATTACGAAGATGAAATTCAAATATTTTGTTTCAATCAAACTTACAGAAGACACATCAACTCAGGCATCAGAGTTCCATTTCTTTTCCCTAAAGCAAAATAAAGATATTACTGAGCAATTTATTTCATGATTATTAAAGGATATTTTTAATGAAGATATTTATTGACACAGCAAACATTAATGAAATCAAAGAAGCAGCAAGTATGGGATTGTTGGATGGTGTAACCACTAATCCGAGTCTCGTGGCAAAAGAAGGTAAAAAATTTGAAATACTAATCAAAGAAATTTGTTCAATAGTCGATGGTGATATAAGCGCCGAAGTAATATCAACCGATTACGACGGAATGCTGCGTGAAGGTCGTGAGCTTGCAAAACTCGACGATAAAATAGTTGTGAAAATTCCGCTTATCAAGGAAGGTCTGAAAGCAGTTAAAAGTTTGAAAGCCGAAGGCATCCGCACGAATGTAACGTTATGCTTCTCTCCAAATCAGGCGCTTCTTGCTGCAAAAGCAGGCGCATACATCCTTAGTCCGTTCGTTGGACGTTTAGATGATATCAGCACTAACGGAATGGAATTGATATCTCAGATTTTAACTATCTATCGGAATTATGGATTTGATACACAAGTTTTAGTCGCGAGTATCCGTCATCCGTTGCACGTTGTTGAATCTGCCTTGATGGGTGCCGATATTGCAACAATTCCTTTTAACGTATTCACCCAGCTTATCAAACATCCTCTGACAGACATCGGATTAGAAAAATTTCTTTCAGATTGGAAGAAGGTGCCGAGGTAATTATGAAACCAACAGCATTTAATTCGATTCACAAAAAATTGGGAGCTAAGTTAGTGGAATTCGCCGGATTCGAAATGCCTGTTCAGTACACAGGAATTATAGACGAGCATCGTGCGGTTCGCACATCGGTGGGCATTTTCGATGTATCGCACATGGGCGAATTTAAAATCAGCGGTCCGGATGCTCTGGCGCTTGTCCAAAAAGTCACGACAAACGATGCCTCAAAATTGACCGATGGCAAAGTGCAATATTCCGCGATGTGTTATCAGGATGGCGGCATCGTTGACGATCTGCTTGTGTACAGAATGAAGGATCATTTCATGTTCGTTGTAAACGCAGCGAACCTTCAAAAAGATTTTAACTGGATAAAATCCAATATCGATAGTTTCAACGTGCAACTTGAGGATCAAAGTGATGGAATTTCGCTTCTGGCTATTCAAGGCCCTAAGTCGCTTGCTACCCTGCAAAAGTTAACAGGAACCAACCTAGCGGCTATGCCGTATTATTCGTTCGTGTATGGTGAACTGGCAGGTATCGATATGATTATTTCGAGAACCGGTTACACAGGAGAATTGGGTTTTGAATTATATTTTGATTCGTCCATCGCTGTCTCGGAACGCATTTGGAATTCGATCATGGAAGCCGGGAAAGAATTCGGTATCAAACCGATCGGTTTGGGTGCGCGTGATACACTTCGACTTGAAATGGGATTTTGTCTCTACGGCAACGATATTGATCAGACCACCAATCCGCTTGAAGCAGGTCTCGGATGGATAACGAAACTTGATAAAAATAATTTTAATAGCCGTGATGTGCTGTTAGAAGTAAAGAAAAATGGTACCAACCGAAAACTTGTCGGATTTGTGATCGAAGATGATCGTGCTTTTCCGCGTCACGGATATGAAATATTGAGCAACGGCAAAAAGATCGGCACAGTTACAAGCGGAACAGTTTCGCCAATTCTTAGTAATGCAATAGGTATGGGATATGTTTCGATGGAGTTCAGTCAACCCGGATCTGTTTTAAATATTATGATTCGAAATAAAGAGGTTAACGCAAAAGTTGTAAAGATTCCTTTCATACAAAGATGAAGACAAACCTGATAAATAAAAAAATTTCGATTACAGTCCATCTCACACCCGGTAATATTGATGAGATGGAGTTGAAAGACAAGAATTTAATTGTAATAGATGTGTTGCGTGCTAGTACAACAATTGCAACGGCACTGAAAAACGGCGCTAAAGAGATTATGCCCGTTGGTACTATTGAAAACGCGGTGAAAATTTCCGGCAGTTTGTTCGGTGGCGTAACGCTGCGTGCCGGCGAGCGGAATTCAAAAATTATCGAAGGATTCAACCTCGGAAATTCCCCGAAAGAATTCACTGAAGATGTTGTGAAAGGGAAATCAATAATTTTCTTCACCACGAACGGAACCACTGCGATAGGAAAAGGTAAACACGCGAAGAACTTAGTAGTTGCAAGTTTTGTAAACCTTTCGAAAGTTGTACAATATTTCCTCCGCCTGCAGGAGGATATAGTTATTCTCTGTGCGGCAAATGAAAATGTTTTTTGCGTCGAAGATGCCGTATGTGCCGGCAGAATAATAAACAAGATGGCCGATTCTGCAGGTATCGAATTAGTCCTTGATGACGCAGGAGTTGCTTGCGCCATGCTCGATAAAAGTTTCGGTAAAAGCTTGTTGAAAATGCTTAAGAGCACGGAACACGGAAAATATCTCACCGAAATTGGCTTTGCCGATGATCTTAAAATATGTGCCTCATTGGATTCTGTTGAGGTTATTCCGATGCTGGTCGGTAACGTTATCAAACTTCCAAAAGATATAAGCTGAACAATTTTAAATCATCCGAAAATCTGATGAAAGAGTGTTGATGGCTGACCGTGTAAAACAAAACTCGACAGGGATTTCTAAGAAATCCCAGAAGAAACGAACGGCAGACAGGCGCAAACACATTTTCGCGATCATCGGGATGATGATCGGTGTACTTATATTTTTAAGTATACTCGGTTATTCATTCTCCGATGAAGCTATCCTCGATGAGCTTTCCTTCACCGATATATTTCGCTTACCATTCAATTCCTCGGTAAAAGCATTAGCATCCGGTATCAGGAATTGGTTAGGATTATTCGGCGCTTTTACAGCAGATTATTTCATCAATTCTACTGTAGGTTTTGTATCAATCTTATTCCCGCTATTGATTGTTATTTGGTGTTGGGTATTCCTTCGAGCAGCGGAATCTAAGAAACTACTGACCTTGACGAATTATCTTTTTCTCTTTTCACTTTTATTTTCCACAACATTCGGAATTACGAATTTGGTGATCATCGATTTGCCAAAAGAATGGAGCGGCATAGTAGGTGCGTATCTTGCGGATATTTTTGTGAAATTATTGGGAAGAGTCGGTGCTCCTATTGTGGTTGTTACCGCATTTTTTATCACAATCGTTCTTGCAATCGATCTCGATATTCATAAATCTATCGAAAGAATAAAAGTATTGTGGCTGGCTCTCTTCAATCGGAAGGCAAGCGACGGCTCGTTGCCGATACCGTCGGAAGCTGAAACTGAAGTTTCGATCAACAAAAACGAGGAAGAGTTTACTACGGAAATTATCCCACAGGAAGAGGATGAATTAGATAAGATAGTTTCGGAGGAGGAAGAAGAGATTGAAACGGAACAGGAGTTGGAAGAAGAGCAAGATGAACCGCCGATGAAAATCGTTGAAATGGATGATGAACCGGATGCGGAAATTGAATCTGAGGAAGTTAAAATTCCTGAAGCGGTAGAGGATGAAGAAATCGATTATGTTTTTCCTTCAATTGAATTGCTCGATGCTCATCGTCAGGGAGATATTATTCCTGAGGAAGAATTAAAAGCGAACGCTGAATTGGTGCGGGCGAAGTTGGCTAATTTCGGGATTGAAATAGAGAGTGTTAGTGTTACACCCGGACCCGTGGTAACATTGTATGAGCTTGTTCCTGCATCCACAGTGAAAATTAGCCGTATCGTAAATTTATCGGATGACCTTGCGCTTGCGTTGGCTGCTAAAGGGATTCGAATTATGGCGCCAATTCCGGGTAAAAGTGCCGTAGGTGTCGAGATACCAAATAAAAATCCGTCACTCGTTTCTTTGCGATCTGTCTTGAACTCGACGAAGTTCCGGGAGATGAAAGCAAATCTACCCATCGCGCTCGGGAAAACAATTTCGGGTGATGTTTATTCGGACGATTTATCTAAGATGCCTCACTTGTTGATAGCCGGCTCAACCGGTTCAGGGAAAAGTGTGGGGATCAATACATTCCTCGCGAGTCTTTTGTTCCGTCTACATCCTTCCGATGTAAAGTTCGTAATCATCGATCCTAAAAAGATCGAGTTGACACCATACAAAAAATTGAAGAATCATTTCCTCGCGGTCTCACCCGATATCGATGAAGATATAATCACCACACCCGAAAACGCGGTTTTCGTTTTACGCAGCGTGGAACTGGAGATGGAAAAACGTTACGATCGATTGGCAGCCGCCGGCGTGAGAAATATTCAAGATTATAACGAACGGTTGAAAGCAGGGAGATTAAAAAACACCGAGACAATCGTTCATCGTAAAATGCCTTATCTGGTGGTGGTAATTGATGAACTTGCCGATCTCATGATGACCGCCGCACGCGAAGTGGAAGAACCGATTGCGCGCTTGGCGCAAATGGCAAGAGCGGTCGGAGTGCATTTATTATTCGCAACACAGCGCCCGTCGGTGGATGTTATCACCGGCGTGATCAAGGCAAATTTCCCCGCGCGTATCGCTTATCAGGTTGCGACGAAAACTGATTCCCGCACTATTCTTGATATGAACGGTGCCGAACAACTTTTAGGCAGCGGTGATATGATATATATGCCGGCTGGAGGTCAAAAACCATCGCGTATTCAGAATGCTTATGTTTCAACCGATGAAGTTGAACGATTGACCGAACATGTTGGGCGCCAAAAAGGTTATAGCAAACCATTCCAGCTCCCATCAACTCTCGAGCGTAAAAAATCCGGTGCACGTGGTATGTCGGATAGCCGTGATGAATATTTTGAAGAAGCAGCGCGTTTGATAGTCAGGCATCAGCAAGGTTCTGTATCATTGTTGCAGCGCCGGCTGAAAGTCGGATATTCACGAGCCGCCCGATTAGTTGACGAGCTTGAAGCGGCCGGTATCGTGGGACCGTTTGACGGCAGTAAAGCTCGAATGGTTCTTATTGAAGATGAACAGCAACTCGATAGACTTTTTAAGGATATTTTATAATGAAACTTATCTATCTAAATAAAATATTTCGGATTGCAATTCTAACTTTAATTATCATCTCTAATCTGATGGCTGGAGATGATGCAGATAAGATTCTACGAAACATACAGAAGAAATACGAATCATGGAATGATGCCACAATTTCGTTTACACAACAAGTGTTATTCGCTGTAACTAAATCGGAGCAAACGTTTGATGGAAAACTTATTGTAAAAAAAGGGAATAAGTACAGAATTGACCTCGAACAACAATTGATAATCACCGATGGGAAAACCCTTTGGAACGTTAATAAGACTAACAAACAGGTAATGATCGATAATTACCGTGACGATCCGAAATCGATTACACCCGAAAAAATGTTGACCAATATACCGAAAAATTACAACGCGACATTGTTGAATCGCGATGAGGAGGGGGGGGCGGATATTGCGGTTTTAAAATTACTTCCCAAAGAAGAAAGAAGTTCATTCCGTTCGATTAAAATGTGGGTAGACGAAGATAAGTCGGTATTAAAAAAAATCCAGATAATCGACGCGAGTAAAAACACGATAACTTACACAATCAATAATCTATTCATTAACTCCGGCTTAAAAGAAAATTCATTTTCATATCAACCACCTGACGGTTATGAAGTGATAGATTTACGGTGAATGAACCTCCTATAGAAACAACATTTTATGAATCAAAAACTGAAGACATATCTGCAATACGGATTTAGTGTAATACTGACCGGAGTGTTTCTTTATTTTGCTTTCAGGGGAACAGACTTTGCTAGTCTGATCGAAATTTTATCTCGGGCAAATTACTGGTGGGCATTAGCAATGATTCCCATGTTGGTCATAAGCAATCTTTTCAGAGCATGGCGGTGGGAATACTTATTAAGACCGGTTAAGAAGGGGATTCGGTACAGAAATCTTTTTTCATCGATGATGGTTGGTTACATGATGAACAACGTTCTACCTCGTGTGGGTGAGCTTGCGCGTCCGTATGCGATCGGAAAACTCGAAGGTATCTCGCGAAGCTCCGCTCTCGGTACGGTTTTCATCGAACGCATCTTCGATATACTTTCATTCATGGTCGTGATCGCATTAATTCCGTTATTCTATAGCGGTCCTCTCACACAAGTATTTCCGTGGCTTGAAGAAACGGGTATCTGGTTGACGGTAATCTCATTATTATTTCTTCTGATCTTCACCTTCTTGATGATGCGCAGAGATTATGTTGAAAAAATGCTCCGATTCATCACGCGCCACATTTCACCTAAAAAGGGTAAGCTCGTAGAACATATCGCGCATTCATTCCTGGATGGATTTTTATTTTTGAAAGAACCGCGGCATTATTTCATGATCGGAATATTGAGCGTTCTAGTCTGGGTGTTTTATATCATCATGGTATTTCTTCCGTTCTACGCTTTCGGAATGGTTGAGCAATATTCACTCGATCTCGCCTCCGCATTAGTCGTGCAGGCGATCTCAACAATCGGATTCATTCTTCCGACTCCGGGCGGAACCGGTTCTTATCATTATTTCACAATTCAAACGCTTACAAAACTTTATAATGTGAATGAAGAAATAGCACGCAGTTATGCTACCGTTACCCACGCGATCGGTTTTATCGGGACGATGGCGATAGGAATTTATTATTTTATAAAAGATAAATTACATTTCGGAGAAGTTGCCCGGCGTGATATAACAAACGACATGAATTCAACATCCGGCAAATAGACGCGCAAATTTTTAACAATTTAAAACATATTCTCAAACAAAAGGAGATAAATAATGAAATCAATAATCATCACCGTTGCTGCCATCATCATTGGAGCAGCGACACTTTTTGCACAACAATCGAAAGCTACAAAAATGGATCAACCAAAAGGAAACCCGATCGTTATCATGAAAACTTCAATGGGCAGCGTTAAAGTTGAATTATTCGAAGACAAAGCGCCGATCACCGTAAAAAACTTTTTAAGTTATGTTGATGAAAAATATTTCAACGGAACTGTTTTTCACAGGGTCATAAAAGGATTTATGATACAAGGCGGCGGTTTCGAAGCCACAGACCCGATAAAGCAGAAACCGACAAAAGCGCCGATTAAAATTGAATCGGACAACGGTTTGAAAAACGATCGCGGCACTCTAGCTATGGCTCGCACCAACGATCCGAACAGCGCAACCAGCCAATTCTTTATCAATGTGGTTGATAACGCGTTCCTCAACTATTCATCAGGAAATCCCGGGTATGCGGTTTTCGGTAAAGTGATTGAAGGAATGGATGTTGTGGATAAAATCCGTACAGTGAAGACCGGTAATTTCCCCGCGGTATCTTTATATCAGGGAAAAGAAATTAAACAGCAAATGCAGGATGTACCCGAAACGAAAGTTGTCATCGAATCAATTTCCCGCCAGGGGAAATAATTACCGGTTGATTTATCGGATCGATCATGAGTAAAGCACCGTCAGAGCGATTGAGTCTCAGCGATCTTGAAAAATTGTTCCGTCAGAAACAATTTGCCCCGATCTATTATTTTTGGGGTGAAGAAGATCTGTTGATCAAACAGGCAATCGATCTGATAATAAAATATTCTCTCGACGAATCGATAAAAAGTTTCAACCTCGATATAGTCGGGCAAGAAAAAGTGGATGCTAAAGATATTGTTTCTTTGGCATCCGCTTTCCCGATGATGGCAGATCGCCGTGTTGTTATTATCAAAAATCTCGGATTGGTTGAAAATCAGGAACTTCTGCTGTCGATTATTGATAAGCCGGTGCAATCCACAATTCTTGCAATCGCGGGTGAAAAGCTTGATATGCGGTTGAAGCTTTCCAAAGCCATTCAAACGAACGGGGTTGTTGTAGAGTTCAGGCAATTGTACGATAACGAAATCCCAATTTGGATCAACAAGAAAATATCTGAGCGGGGCAAATCTGCCAACATGGATGCCTGCAATCTGATTCAAACACATGTCGGCAGATCACTGAGGGAAATTCAAAACGAGATAGATAAGCTGTTCATTTATGTCGGGACGAAACCAACGATAGATTCTGATGATGTCAGCGCGGTTGTAGGTGTATCAAAAAAATATAACATCTTCGAGCTCCAAAAAGCGGTGGGAAGAAAAGATATCGCAACCAGTTTAGAAATTTCCGAAAAAATGCTCGATGCCGGCGAATATCCGGTCGGGATGATCGTTATGCTCACGAAATATTTCGAGCGGTTATGGACGATTCGCGATTTTATTGAAGGCAAGATGAATAAAGATGAATTGATTAAAACCCTCCGAATGAATCCGAGACAGTTACCTTTTTTGGAGGAAGATATTAAGATTGCGCGTTCATTTTCATCATCCGAGATTGAGCGGTGTTTCGCGATATTGCTTGATGTGGATGAGAAATTAAAAAGTACCGACACGAATCCGAAATTGTTATTCACGATAATGTTGTATAATTTCATCAATAGTAAAATGCTGCTTAGATGATCTAAGCAAAAGCATTCTAAATCATTAATGGAAGTTAAAGATGCCGTTGAACGATAATACAAACGAGGAAGATCTCGAATCCGAGAAACCGGTATATCAGCCGATACTTCATAAGCCGGAAAAAGATTATAGCTTAATAAAAAATATTGTCATCGGAGTGGGGATTGTTGCGATAATAGTTGCTGTTATTTTTTTCACATATCAGCAATTGGTGAAAAGCGATACCGAGATTACAAGACAAGAGATATCGTTAAGCGATAACTCTATAAATTCCTCTGTGCCTGATCAATCGATAACCGAACGGAGTGCGCCAACCGTCGATACGATTAAACAGCAAATCAAAGATGAAATAAAAGAATCAGTTCCCGAAGAAACTGGGAAGCAAGAAAAACCTGTAATTGCAAAAGAGGAAGCCAAAGAGCAGATCCATAAAGAAAAACCGGCGGTAGAAAAATCCGGAAGCGATGACGGAGTAGGAAGGTACACAATTTACGTTGCATCGTTCGCAGAAAAAGCAGGCGCGCGTTCAAAGGCGGGCGAGTGGGAGGAAAACGGTTTTGATGCACGTATTTTAGAGGCACGCGGAAGGTACAGGGTAGCTATCGGGCGATTTAAGACCGAAGTTTCCGCGCGGAGATTTGTTTCTGAAAACAGGGAAATTTTCGGAAGCGAGTATTGGGTTTCTAAAACACCGAAGTAGTTTATGTGCGGCTCACCTCCATTTAAGATTCAAATGTGCAGGTGAGTCGCACTTCCTTTCATCATTATATTACCACCCCTTTCGTCAGTGTTTTACAAAAAGTTCTTTAATGTCACTCCCGCATGTTTTAAGCGGGAGTCCAGTGCCCAGATATTAACAGAATTCTGGATTCCCGATAGAAGCATTCGGGAATGACATTGCTTTTTGATTTTTAGACAGCCTTAGTGATGGGAGGTCAAATTCAAAATGGTAATGCTACCTATCCCGTTCGCAGTTGCGACGATCCCGTTCGCAGGTGCGACGATTCCGTTAGCAGTTACGACGATCCCGTTCGCAGTTGCAACGATGCTGTTCGCAGTTGCGACGATTCCGTTCGCAGTTACAACGATTCTGTTCGTAGTTACGACAATCCCGTTCGCAGTTATGACAATCCTGTTCGGGATTGCGACGATCCGACATAGGATTATGCCCAAAACGATCTGTTTTTGAACAAAGCGATTTTAATCCCTCAAAATTATGCAATAATTGAGGATGTTAAAAAATGATTGATTTAGGGGGTAATGAAAAACGATGGGAGAAACAAAAGGATTTAAGACCCTCCGAGAAATAATAATAAGAAGTTGAGTAGAAAGGCGAAACATAGCTTGACAATAACCGACCAGTTTTGTAATTTGCATAACACGATTTTGATGGGTTGAAACAAGGGAACTTACGCTTATGGATTTGGTGGATAGAGAGAATGAATGTTTGTAGTGCGTGAGTATGATGATGAGCTTTTCGAGAAAAGATAAATATAAAACACCTGATGAAAAATATATGTTACTTAAATCCGATAAATAATGGATAATCTAAAAAAAATAAAAACGCAATATTGCGAAATTACAGATGTTCCGCAGCCATTTGTTCACGACTGATAGCGCGAGAAAAATCGATGAACATGATGACAGTTCTCTTAACATTCTTTCTACTCGTTAGTCAAGCGAGTGTTTGCGATGCGCAGTGGGTACAATCTTCAAACATCAATAGCAGTTTTGTCAGCAGCTTTACCAGCAAGGATGCAGATCTGTTCGCTGGTACGTTTCTGGAAGGAGTATTCTTTTCAACGAGCAGCGGATCAACTTGGACTGCGGTTAACGATGGCATAACCACTTTGCGCATTCGTAGTCTTGCTGCGAGCTCGATGAATCTCTTCGCTGGAAGTGAAGGCGGAGGTATCTTTCTGTCAACCAATCACGGCACACAATGGACTTCCATCAATACGGGTCTCACGAATACAAGTGTACGGGAAATAGCCACCAGCGGGGTGAATCTTTTTGCTGGAACTGATGGCGGGGGAGTCTTTTTCTCCTCGAATACCGGGGCTAACTGGATTCCGGCGAATACAGGTCTTACAAGTCTTTACATCGAGTCGTTTCTAATTAACGGCACAGATATATTTGCAGGTACTTCCGGCGGTGTATTCCTTTCGACCAACAATGGTACAAGCTGGGTTCCTGTCAATAATGGGCTCACCAGTCCCGGTATAAACGCTCTTGCAGTGTCTGGCACGAACCTCTTTGCCGGAACGAATTCTGGGATATTCCTTTCAACCAACGATGGCACAACCTGGACTCCGGTTAGTGCAGGATTGACAACGACAAGTATCGAGGCTCTCGCAACATGCGGTACAGACGTTTTTGCTGGCACTTTCGGCGGTGGTGTGTTCCTGTCTACTAACAACGGCACGAGTTGGAATGCGGTAAATGCTGGTTTGCCAGCAAATGCAATTATCCTTAGTCTTCTAGTTAGCGACAGTACCCTTCTTGCAGGTACTGGTGGCTCTGGCGTTTGGCAGCGGCCCCTGTCGCAAATGATAACCAGTGTTCCAAGAAACGATGAGGCGCCTCTGCAATTTAGGCTCGAACAAAACTATCCAAACCCGTTCAACCCAAACACAACAATCATATATCAACTCTCAACACAAAGCCACGTTACACTCAAAGTCTTCGATATACTTGGCAGGGAAGTTGTAACGCTTGTAAACGGAATCGAAGAGCCAGGTTACAAATCGGTGCAGTTCGATGCAAGTAAATTATCAAGCGGGATATATTATTACCGACTGCAAGCTGGCAACTATATCGAAACAAAAAAATTATTATTAATAAGGTAAAGAGTAACCGCAGATAACGACAACCAAAATATCTCGATGTAATCCCTTTGGCAAACCATTGCTTTTTAAATATATTTCGTCGACGGGAAAAACTTCAATGTTTGTCTCCCGCTTTCGGTGAGATCCGCACATCCTGTTTTTCCTGCTCAACGTTAGCCACAAGCAGGCTTAGGAGTGACAATAATGATAATTAGGATAAGAGATATAATCAAAAAAACAGGTTTGGTTGTGTGCCTCCTAATACTTTTAGCTTCATGCAATCCTGATCACGTGAATGTCGATCCCGGGCCATTGGAGAGCTATACATTTGCCAACAACCAAATACAGATATGGGCTGATAGACGCCACGTTATGATTGACTCTTCTTTTCACATCATGCAACAGTGCAGACCGTTATACTCAGGAAAGGGTGTCATAGAATTACAATTGCTTGGCGGGGGCAGAACAGTGTTCATTGATTCTCCTCTCAGTGACACTTTGCCAAACACGGATCAACATAGTACGGTCCCTGTTTTGTTTATTGCAAACAACGATTTTATGCAGTCGTGGACTGTACGGCTCCATAGTCCTGGGAATACCAGCTATGGGTTCGAGGGATACGTGAGAATGGATTCCATTTTAATCGGTGCTGGATATTATAGTATTGACTCGGAAGAAGCAAAGAGCATTGCACCGATCGGACATCGATTTCGTGCGTGGGCTTATACTCATGATATGTTGATCATTGAAACTCCTTGAACAATTTAATAACAGTATACCTGCGGCTCACAGCATTAGCAACAACATTCCCTTTATGACTAAGATAAATTGTAGGGGTCGGCTCAATATGCCACCTTCAGTGGAAATTGATCACTAATAGTTCGGCGGTACACTGCGTTGCTACTGCACACGTTTCCGCAACCATTCGTTCTCCTCATAACGCGGAAGATTAATGATGATCATAAAATCTCAAAAATACTTTTAATCCTTGCGAATCTTGGGGATTCTTCGTATATTATTTCAACATTTTGATACAGAATTGGAGTTTTTAATGAAAAAAGGTATTCATCCCCAATATAAAAAATCGGTTGTTTCCTGCGTTTGCGGGTCAACTTTTGAAACACGCTCATCAGCCGGAAACCTGAAAATAGAAATATGCGATAAGTGTCATCCATTCTTCACAGGCAAACAGAAGCTAATGGATTCTGCCGGACGTGTTGAACGCTTCAACAAGAAGTACGGCAAAAAAACACAAGAGGCGCCCGCAACAGCGTAAGGGGAATTCACATCTCATCACAATTATTAAACGGAATTCTGAGGAATCGGGATTCCGTTTTTTCTTTTAAGTGATCCTATGCAGATAACTATCTTCGAAGACGAATCTTATAAAAACTTCCTTCCGCTTGTATACCTCAGACCGGTTTACGATCTGCGGTGCGGCGCATTCACTCTCAGGGAAAAATTTGAGAAATATTTTTCTCCTCATAAAATTAATTATGATATGAGAGCAGAGTTGTTTCATCTCTATAACCAAAACAACTCCTCTAAAAATATTAATCAAATCCCTAAAGATGATACCTGGTTTGTTAATGGGAGAGTTGTTGCAAACTCCATACTGAAAAAACATATAGTAAACTTACCTAAAGAAGAAAAAGTTTTAATTAACGGAAAAGATATTGTAGCGGTATTTCTGAAAAAAGAATCACTGAAACAATTCGATCAAGAAAGTGGTACTCTCAGCAAAAACCGATTTGAGGGTTTGCGGACTGAAAAGGTGGATGTTGATACAGTATCGTACCCGTGGGATCTGGTTCATAAAACTTCAGATGAAATAATCGCCCATAGTGCTTTTCTCAAGAAAAAGAAAAATAAGATTGAAGGAAAAGTCAATAGTGGTGTTCATCTTTTGAATCGTAAAGATATATTCATTGGCAAAAATTCCATAATCAAACCGGGCGCAGTACTTGATGCCGAAAAGGGACCTGTCATCATCGGCAATAATGTAACTGTTATGTCGAATGCTGTTATTGAAGGACCCGCATTTGTGGGCGACAACTCTGTTATAAAGATTGGCGCAAAAATTTATCACGGCACATCGATAGGCGAATGGTGCAAAGTTGGCGGCGAAGTTGAGGCATCGGTGATTCAATCTTATTCAAACAAACAGCACGAAGGATTTTTAGGTCATTCTTATTTAGGAAGCTGGGTGAATCTGGGCGCCGATACGAACACAAGCGATTTAAAAAATAACTACAGCACGGTGCGTGTACAAATCGATGGTAAAACAATTGATTCAGGTCAGCAATTTGTAGGATTGACTATCGGCGATCATTCTAAATCAGGAATCAATATGATGTTCGATACGGGAACGGTTGTCGGTGTTTCATGTAATTTGTATGGAGCGGGACTTCCGCCTAAATCGATTCCATCTTTCGCGTGGGGCGGTGATAAATCATATCAGGTATATGATATTGAAAAGAGTATAGAGACAATGAGAAAAGTAATGGCGCGAAGGAATGTTGTAATGTCGGATCATTATGAAAAACTTGTGAGAGAGATATTTATCAGCACGATGAAAGATAGAAAGAATTTTGGTTTAAAATGAATTCAGAAACTCGGGAATCAGTCAACACCGATCCGCCTGTAGCAGAGATCCAAACGCTGTATGCCGGTCCGCGCGGAACTGCTGTAAAAATATTGAATCGGGTTGAACGCACAGATTCTTATTTGGATAAATTATTAGATGTAGAACTTCGATCTAAAGATATATCGGATTTGGATAAAAGTTTGCTCGCTGAGATTGTGCATGGCGTATTACGTTGGCAGGGGAGATTGGATTGGGTTTTGAACGGATTCACACATGGTAATTTTTCCAAATCCGAGGTAAACGTGCGAAACGCACTCAGGGTTGCGCTTTACCAAATCTTATTTTTAAATCAGGTTCCGCATTATGCCGCTGTAAATGAAGCAGTCGAATTTATCAAGCGTATCCGCGGAGATAAATTCTCAGGTTTTGTGAACGCGGTTCTGCGCAACGTCATCAGAACGCTTGATGGAATACATTATCCGAATCCCGATGAAGATTTAGCCCAGTATCTCGCGGTTTATTATTCGCATCCTCTCTGGATGGTGAGAAGGTGGCTTCCGCGTTTCGGAAAGGAGGAGGTTGAAAAACTTCTAACGGCGAATAATGAGATCCCGGGTTTGACGCTGAGAATCAATAAAATGAAAATCACACCCGCCGAATTTTTATCGCTTCTTGAAAAACAAAATGTACAATTTCAAGGATCAACATATATCGATTATTTTGTAAAAGTTAGAAGTCTTTCCGGAATATCACAAATGAATATTTTTCAGCAAGGATTTTTCACGATACAAGATGAGAGCGCGGCATTACCTGTTTTGCTTCTTGATCCGCATCCCGGAGAACGGGTGATAGATATGTGCGCTGCCCCCGGCGGTAAAACAACTTTTATCGCAGAGACGATGAAAAACGAGGGAGAAATTTTAGCTGTAGATAAATACGATACGAAATTAAACATGTTAAAGATGAGTTGCGAGCGGCTTGGGATTCAAAATGTTCAACTTCTTGTGGCAGATTCGACAACGATTGACACTCAATTAGCCGACCGGATTTTAGTGGATGCGCCATGTTCGGGATTAGGAACGCTGCGGAAGAAACCCGATATAAAATGGAAGCGCGAACCTGAAGACATAAAGCGAATGGTACGGCAGCAATACGCGCTCCTGGAAAGCGCGGCGCGCATGTTAAAACCGGGGGGTGTTCTTGTTTACAGCACATGTACCACGGAACCGGAAGAAAATTCTGAATTAGTGAAATCGTTTATCAATGCCCATCCTGAATTTTCTATTGAATCTGCGAGTGATTTTGTTAACAAATCTGTCGTGAGCGCAGAAGGATTTATCGAAACAATGCCGCACAGGCACCAGATCGATGGTTCGTTTGCCGCACGGCTTCGGAAGAAACAATCAGAATAATAATTAAAGGAAATTTCATGAAAGCGGTTATTAAGCCAAAGCCACAAATGTATCAGGCGTGGCAAAAAGGTTTTCAGCTTGTTGAGCGCGAAATCCCTGTCGTTAAAAATTCAAATGATATTCAATTTAAAGTTGTCGCTGCCGGCATATGCGGCACTGATGTTGGAATTTATAATTCAAAAGATTCACTCAAGAACAGCATGGCGAATATTTCACCGGAAGGTGTAACGATTGGTCATGAATTTTGCGGAAGGATTACCGATGCCGGAGTGAAAGCGAAACTGCGACTGGCTGATCAGGTGATTCAAAAATCAAAAGAGTACAAAGAAATTAAAAAGTTCGTGAAGAACCGGTCGGCAGCGCAAGTGGCGAAAGATAAAACGTTCATCGACTATCTGAACAAAAATTTCATCGCAACCGCAGAGATGCACATAACCTGCGGCGAATGCGCTCAATGTAAGCTTGGCGATTATCATGTATGCACGAAGACGGTAATTCGTGGATTGCACGGTGATGGATCGTATGCTGAATACATAGTGCTTCCTGCCGAGAATATTTTAATTTTCAAAAATGGTGAAATCCCTGAAGAGATTGTAGGATTCATGGATGCGATCGGGAACGCGGCACATACGGTACAAGTTCTCAAATCGATTGAAGGCAAAACAGTTGCTGTGCTGGGACTCGGAGTAATAGGTTTAATGTCGGTTGCGATTGCAAAAGGTGCGGGTGCGAAAAGAATTCTTGTAACCGATGCATCGCACGGTGAAAATACACATGAGAAATTAGAAGCTCTCAAATTTAAGATGGCTCGCTCGCTTGGGGCTGATGAATGTTTCGATGTTTCAATCCCGGAAGAGAAAAAAGAATTTTATAAAGTTGCCAAAGAGCAGAATCATGGCGCAGGTGTTGATGCCGTGCTTGAAATGTCCGGAAGCTATCATGCATACGACGATGCTTTCAATGTTGTCAGAATGGGCGGAGAGATCGCTCTACTAGGTTTAACCAGCGGAACGCTCCCTGTAGATTTCTCCAAGCATGTAATCTTTCCCGGTATCACAATTCACGGAGTTATAGGTAGGCGAGTTTGGTCGACCTGGGATATTATGACTGATATACTTAAGAAAGGTCTGGCCAAGCGGTTCATGAAAGCCGGTTTCGTAACTCATCAAGTCCCGTTAGTCGATTACGATAAAGGTTTTCAAGCTATTATCAATGGAGATGCTCTTAAAGTTTTATTACGACCATAGAATCGGATTATTCGTGATCATCTATGAAGTTTTATCGCTTTTAGTTATATTGTAGGCACTATCAATGTGCCGCCCACGTTCTTCAAAAATCTCTGTAATTTATTCAAAACTCAAATATTTCTCACTCGCGGGATGATAAAAAGTATCGGTATAGATATCGTGGGGATCGAGAAATTTAAGCATGTTGAGAATGATAAGAATTTCTTAGGAGAGATTCTAACCGGACAAGAAATCTCATTGATTCGAGACAGTAAAAACAGTACAGCTTATATCGCAAAAATATTCGCTCTAAAAGAAGCTGTAATGAAATCTCTCGGTTGGGGATTGACGTACGGATCATACTGGCACGATATCGAGGTGTTGGATGATGGTCAAATTAAGCTGACCGGAATCTTGAAAGTGCAGGCAGAGAAAATGCAGGTGTCAAAGATTCATAGTTCATATTCAAATTCAAAAAAATATATTACAGCATTTGTACTTCTTGAAGATTATAAGGAGAATTCATGAGTCATATAGGTTCATACGAAGAAAGATATAAATCATTTAACTGGAAACAGTCGGAGGAGGAATTAGAGTACGGTAAAAACGGAATGTATAATATTGGTTACTATTGCAGTGACCGAGTTTGCGAAAAGGGCAATGGTAAAAAATTAGGTTTGATCTGGGAAGGATTCACAGGTGAAGTGAAGAAATATAGTTATGATGACATCCGTGTTTACAGTAATACGATTGCCAAGTTTTTACAGGATACGGGAGTTAATGTGGGCGACAGAGTTTGCCTCTTCATGGATAAGGTCCCTGAATTGTATATCGGTTTTATTGGAATACTTAAAATGGGTGGAATTACACAGCCGTTATTTTCTGCATTCGGCGAAGAAGCTTTATTCACTCGTCTTGATGATGCAAAAACAAAAGCTATTATGATTCAAAAGAAACATTTACCCAAAGTCAGAAGGATCAAAGATAAACTTCCCAATTTGACAAAAATTATTGTGATCGATGCTGATGAAGCAGCAACGCCGCAAATAAATGAGATTCATTTCTGGATGGAAAAAGCTCCGAAGGTTGAAAAATTTGATATCGTGAAAGTCGGTCCGGAAGTGCCATCGGTCATTCACTATACGTCGGGGACAACCGGCAAACCGAAAGGTGCGCAGCATGCTCATTCATCGATTATCGCACAGTACATTACGTCTAAATGGGTTCTCGATTTACAACCGGATGATATTTACTGGTGCACTGCCGATCCGGGTTGGGTTACAGGAACATCGTACGGAATCATTGGTCCGTGGGCGTTGGGTGTAACTCAGGTTGTACTCGATGCAGGTTTTGGCGCGGAAAAATGGTATGCGTTTATGCATAAATATAAAGTTTCCATGTGGTACTCGGCGCCGACTGCCATTCGTTTGCTGATGAAAGAAGGAATAGAAGCTGTTAAGAAATATGATCTTTCAACGTTACGTCATTTGGCAAGCGTGGGTGAGCCGCTGAACGCCGAAGCAGTTGTATGGTCTGAAAAAGCATTCGGAAAAATGTTTCATGATACTTATTGGCAAACCGAAACCGGCGCGATGATGATTACAAATTACCCGGGAATGAAAATTAAACCGGGTTCAATGGGAAAACCATTCCCCGGTATTACGGCAACAGTTCTCAATACAAAAACCTATGAGCCGATCACTTCTGCCGGTATAGTCGGACTCATTGCTATCAAACCGGGTTGGCCCTCAATGATGCGCTCTTACTGGAATAACAAAACAACATACGATAGTAAGTTCAAAAACGGTTGGTATATTTGCGGTGACCGCGCAAGTATTGATAACGAAGGATACTTTTGGTTTGTTGGTCGCGATGACGATGTGATTAACACGGCAGGACATTTAGTAGGACCGTTTGAGATCGAATCGGCATTACTTGAACATAAAGCTGTTGCAGAGTCAGCCGCAGTGGGAAAACCCGATCCTGTAAATATGGAAGTAGTGAAAGCATTCATCGCTCTGAAACCCGGTTTCGATCCGAGTGGAGATATGGAGCTTGATATTATGAACTTCATAAGGAAAAAACTTTCTCCATTGGCTATGCCGCAGGAGATCGAGTTTGTCCCGTCGCTTCCTAAGACAAGAAGCGGTAAAATTATGCGCCGACTTCTCCGTGCTAAAGAGTGGGGAGAAGAAATCGGAGATACATCAACGTTAGAAAACGACTAAATAAAATTATCAATAGCTAACTGTCAATTATTAATTATCAATTATTGGAGCTACAATGTCTGAAGATATTAAGAAAATGATTATCGATTATATCAAAAAAGAATACCTCGAAGAAGATTCAGGGGTAACAGTTAATGAAAGTACGAAGCTCATATCAAGCGGAATCGTCGATTCGTTCTCGATGGTTTCGTTGAAAATGTTTTTAGAGAAAAAATTTTCCATTAAAATTCCTGATGATAAAGCGACACCCGAGGCATTTGATTCTGTGAATAACATAATGAATCTCCTAAAAGAATATACAAAAAGTTAAGGAGCAATTATGGCATATAGTGAAAAAGCAAAATCGTTTTACGATGATACTTTGAAAAATATCCGTCAGGACGGATTATTTAAAGAAGAGAGATTTATAGAATCACCTCAGGCAGCTAATATTAAAGTTGAGTTTCCACTCGGTGCACAGCAGAAACAAGTATTGAATTTCTGTGCGAATAATTATCTCGGCTTGTCGAGTCATCCTGAAGTTGTAAAAGCCGCGCATGATGGGCTTGATTCTCGCGGCTACGGTATGTCATCTGTGCGTTTTATCTGCGGAACGCAGGATATTCATCATGAATTAGAAGATAAATTGACAAAGTTCCTGGGCACAGAAGATACAATTTTATTTCCATCATGCATGGAAGCAAACGCCGCAATATTTGAAGTGATGCTTGATAAAGAAGACGCTATGATTTCTGATCGGCTCGTTCACGCTTCGATTGTTGACGGTATGCGTCTGAGCAAAGCGCAACTTTTCAATTACAAGCACAACAACATGGCTCATCTTGAAGAGAAACTTCAGGAAACTCAGAACTGTCGCTTTCGACTCATCATCACTGATGGCGTGTTTTCAATGGATGGAGATCTTGCAAAGCTCGATGAAATTTGTAACCTTGCAGAAAAATATGATGCGATGGTTATGGTGGATGATTCACACGCCTCAGGATTCATCGGAAAAACAGGCCGTGGTACGCACGAACATTTTAATGTCATGGGTCGCGTTGATGTAATTACAACAACACTCGGTAAAGCGCTCGGTGGTGCTACGGGCGGTTGTGTTAGTGGACGAAAAGGTATTGTTGATCTATGCCGTCAACGTGCCCGACCATATTTATTTTCAAATACAGTCCCGCCGGTTGTTGTTGCTGCCTCGATAAAAGTAATTGATTTAATTTCAGACACAACTGAACGACGGGATAAGCTTGAACGAAATACAAAATATTTCCGTGAGAAGATGACCAAGGCAGGACTAGACATCAAAGAAGGAGAAACACCGATTGTACCGGTTATGTTATACAATGCGAAACTTGCCCAGGACGTAGCCCGCGATATGTATACAGAAGGAATTTATGTTATCGGTTTCTTCTTCCCTGTGGTAGCACAAGGGCAGGCACGAATCCGAACGCAGATTTCTGCCGATCATGAGATCGAGCATATAGATAAAGCTGTTGCAGCATTTACAAAAGTCGGAGCAAAGTATAATATCCTCGGTAAGAAGCGCGATGAAATAATCGCGATGTATGGTATGTAAGAATTAATTTCGAAATCCTAATTCAGAAATTTTAAAATTTTAGGATTTGTCAGCCAGAGGCTGATGCACCTTTGGCGCAGATATTAGGATTTCGGTTTTTTACAAAAGTTATGTCTAAAAGTAAAAAAGTTATAGAACATTATCGGCACGTAATCGATGAATTTAAATCGAGCGATATCTGTAAAGTTGAACGGATAATTCTTTCTCCTCAATCTGCAGAGATCGATGTTGAATTTCCGAAAGGTTCTCCTTCTAAAGAAGTGTTGAACTTCTGCGCGAATAATTATTTAGGACTTTCAAATCATCCCGCGCTGGTTGATGCCGCGCGAAAAGGATTGGAACAGCACGGTTATGGGATGTCATCCGTCCGGTTTATCTGCGGTACTCAAGATATTCATAAGGAATTAGAACAAAAGGTTTCGGAATTTCTTGGGACCGAAGACACAATCCTATACTCATCATGCTTCGATGCAAATGGCGGTGTGTTTGAAGCGTTGCTTGGAGAAGAGGATGTAATTCTCTCGGATGAATTAAATCACGCTTCTATTATCGATGGTATTCGATTGTGCAAAGCCCATCGCTATCGTTACAAACACAACGATATGAACGATCTTGAGATTCATCTCAAACAGTCGATGGATAGAAGATTCAGGATGATCGCGACTGATGGTGTTTTTTCGATGGATGGTGAACTTGCAAAGCTACCTGAACTTGTCGCGTTAGCAGAAAAATATGATGCGATTTTAATGGTAGATGATTCGCACGCCACCGGTTTCATCGGTAAAAAGGGAAGAGGCACTCCTGAACATTACGGTGTTATGGAGAAGATAGATATCATTACAACAACGCTCGGGAAAGCTCTCGGCGGTGCATCGGGCGGTTGTGTATCGGGGAGTAAAATATTTATAGATGTTTTGAGACAAAAGTCGAGGCCATACATTTTTTCAAATACTGTCAGTCCGGTAGTGGTTGCCGGAACAATAAAAGCTATTGAGTTGTTGGAACAATCAACAGAGCTTCGTGACAAACTTGAAGAGAATACGAAATATTTCCGTCAAAAAATCAAGGAAGCAGGATTTGAAATTATAGATGGATTTCATCCGATTGTGCCAATCATGATTCATAATTCAAAAATTGTACAACAGATGGCGCGCGATTTATATTATGAAGGTATTTACGTCATCGGATTTTTCTATCCCATTGTTCCGAAAGGTAAAGACAGGATAAGAGTGCAGATCTCCGCGACTCATGAAAGGCATCACATAGACAAAGCGGTTGATGCGTTTACGAAGGTGGGTAGGAAGCTTGGGGTAATTAAATAATCCTCACCCTCAAGGGGTCGACTAAAAAGAAAATATTTCTGGTAGCCGCAGACTTTATGTCTGCGAAAGCATAACAGAAACGCAACCTGAAGGTTGCGGCTACCACCTAAATCTTATTTATTAGTGAACCCTGGGTAGGGAAGAGGGTTAGAATTGGGACACAAGATTTAAATATAAAATTGTACATCAATTAGAAAAAGAAAATGAAAAAACCATTAACAGAATCAAATATATTAGAAGCATTAAAAATAGTCCGCGATCCCGACTTGAATAAAGATATTGTATCTCTCAATTTTATCAAAGATATAAATATCGAAGGGAAAGATGTAAGTTTTAAAATTGAACTTACAACTCCTGCCTGTCCGGTACGCGATGAATTTAAAAAACTTGCCGAGACTGCCATTCGCAATCAAATTGAAGGAGTTGGAAATCTTGCAATCGAGATGACGGCGAGTGTTCGCGCAAACAACATCCAGCAGCATATTGATCTGCTTCCCAATGTTAAAACAACAATTGCAGTTGCAAGCGGCAAAGGCGGCGTTGGCAAATCAACGGTTGCTGTTAATCTTGCAGTTTCGCTTGCGCTTGATGGTGCAAAAGTGGGTTTGCTGGATGCCGATATTTACGGACCGAGTATTCCATTGATGATGGGAATAAATGAACGTCCAAATATCCAAAATCAAAAATTAGTCCCGCTTGAAGCGCACGGTGTTAAAGTTATGTCGATCGGATTCCTCGTTGATCCATCGCAGGCGGTGATTTGGCGAGGACCGATGGTCAGCGGTGCCGTCAAACAGTTTATGTCGGATGTGGACTGGGGTGAGCTCGATTATCTTGTATTCGATCTTCCTCCGGGTACGGGCGATATTCATCTTACACTTGTGCAGACAATTCCACTGACAGGTTCGGTAGTCGTAACAACACCACAGGATATTTCTCTTGCCGACGCGCGAAAAGCATATGCAATGTTTGAGAAGGTAAACGTTCCGGTTCTTGGAATTATTGAGAATATGAGTTATTATATATGTAACCACTGCGGAAACCGTGAAGATATTTTCCACACAGGCGGTGGAAAGAAAGCTGCCGGTGAGTTAGGTGTTCCTTTTTTAGGTGAGATACCTATTTACACTCCGATCAGGATTGGCGGAGATGTTGGTAAACCGATAGTTATATCGGAACCTGATGCTGAGCAAAGCAAAATCATCCGGCAGATTACACGGAACATGGCGGCGCAATTAAGTATTGCTCAATTATCAGGAAAATTAAATCAGAAAGTTGAGATTAGTTTGTGAGAATGTTTATTGTTTTGACCCCTTTTGTGTTTTCCCCTCATCGAGGGGAAAAGGATAGGCTGTATTAATTTGTTGAGTCGGCTTTTTGTCCCCCTTCAGAAGGGGGACGATAGGGGGTCGTATTATAAATATCGTCTAAAATATTTTAGGATTTGTACATGGAAGAACAGAAAGCTTTGACAGTAAAAGAAAAAGTAGAGATGGCACTTCAGATGTGCCGTCCGTATCTACAAGCCGATGGCGGCGATGTTGAGTTGGTTAGAGTTACAGACGATGGTATTGCCGAAGTGCGATTGCAGGGAATGTGCGGCGGCTGTCCAATGTCGCAGATGACACTGCGGGCAGGGATAGAGCGTGCTGTTCTTCAATGCGCGCCAGAGATTAAAAGGGTGGAAGCGGTGAAATGAACAGGAAATATTGCGAAGTTTGTCCAGTTTAAACTAAGTTGAACCATCACAAGGTTACTCTGATTCCTCCTTCGCAAGGTTACAAGCCCTCAATCTCACTAACCTTTCCATCCTTAATTTGAATAATTCTTCCTCCAGCTTTTCTTACAATATCATAGTTGTGTGTTGAGAGGATGACCGCAGTTCCGTGTGAGTTAATCGTTTTCATCAACTGAAGTATATCAAGCGCAGTTGTCGGATCAAGATTACCGGTTGGTTCATCTGCAAGGAGCACTATCGGTTCATTCACCATTGCTCGGGCAAAAACCACTCTCTGTTGTTCACCGCCGGAGAGTTCTTCGGGCATACTATCGCGCTTATGGCTTAAACCGACGTCGGCAAGCACCCGCAGGACACGATTACCAATTTCATTTCGTTTCACTCCGGTAACATGCAAAGCAAATGCGACATTATCATAAACATTTTTATCTTCAAGAAGTTTGTAATCCTGAAAAACAACCCCAATCTGTCTGCGTATTTTAGGTATTTCTCTTTTTTTAATTGTAGATGATGTATAACCTGCGATAGATACGTTTCCTTCGTCAGGTAAGAGATCAAAATAAACTAATTTCAACAATGTGGTTTTTCCAACACCTGATTCTCCAACCAAAGAGACAAAATCTCCAGGTTTAATGTTAAGAGTAACATCCTGGAGAATCGGTTGTGAATTGTATGAGATGGAGACATTTTCAAAATGTATCATATTTATTTTCGTTTTCTGTTTTTAATAATCTGAACGGCTAATCTTATCGCTTCAATCATGCTGGATGGGTTTGCAATTCCTTTACCTGCTATATCGAACGCTGTCCCATGATCGGGCGAAGTACGGACAATCGGTAGACCAGCAGTGTAATTGACTCCGATATTGAATCCCATCATCTTCAAAGGTATCAATCCCTGATCATGATACATTGCAAGCACTGCATCGTAATTCTTGTAAGAGTTCATTCCAAAAAATCCATCAGGTGGAAATGGACCATCGACATGAATTCTATTCCGTTTTGCAACGCGAATTGCGGGTTTAATGATATCTATCTCTTCATCACCGATCGACCCATTTTCTCCCGCATGAGGATTTAAACCGAGTACGGCGATCTTCGGATGTCGAATTCCAAAATCCCTACTCAAAGAA
Organism: Ignavibacteriales bacterium; assembly: GCA_016214905.1. Taxonomy (NCBI): domain Bacteria; kingdom Pseudomonadati; phylum Ignavibacteriota; class Ignavibacteria; order Ignavibacteriales; species Ignavibacteriales bacterium. The sequence continues at coordinate 389,137 of JACRMQ010000006.1, forward strand.
GAATGAACAATTGAAATCTTATCGATGATTAATTCTTTCGAAAGTCTTTTAGCAATTAATCTAACAGGCAAGTGAATGGTGGCTAATCCTATTCGTAATTTATTGGCGATGAGCATCATGCATACATTATCGGTATTGCAAATCTTCGCGAGCATTTCTGTTTGTCCGGGGAAGAGGTAATTCGCTAAATGAAGTGCTTCTTTCGAAATTGGCGCCGTGACCATTCCATCAACAATGTTTCGTTTGCAGAGTTCGGCAGCGAATGCAATTGCTTCACCTGCGTATTCACCGGCTTCGCGTGAGATTTTTCCGGATTTAATAACGGGAATCTGGAATTTCCTGAGGTGAAAAACAGGTATATCTTGAGTAGAAAATTTCCCCGGTATCGAATCTATTTCTTTAAAGTGTATCCGCTGTTTAATCCCCATCGCATAATGCTCAAAAACATCGATTGATCCGATCACCAAAGGAACACAAAGGTTTTGAACGATTTGAGAACTCAGACCCCTCAAGATAATTTCAGGACCAATTCCATTATAATCTCCCATAGTAATTGCAATTATTGGCTTCATTCAGCGGTACAAATAAATTTTAAAAAGATGAAAATTAAAAGAAAATCACAAATAATGTACAAATGCTGGTGTAGAAATCCAAAAAATCTGATATTAGCAACAATCCTCTTGACTCTAAGTGATAAGTTTCATATCTTCATGGCGATGGAGTCACTATCATCAAAGATAAAGTATTAACTATATTTACCTCTTCGGAACTGAATCAGCTCTGATGAGGTTTTGTTTTTTATTAATCAACAATATCAATAATTTAAATTAGGAGATATTATGAAAGTATTGTTTCTGTTTATGGTGGTTATTTGTCTGATCCTGAGCGGAATTGTTTATGCGCAGGTGGCAGTAACTTCACAACAAAGTTCCGGAACGGTTCAGCAAAGCGGTTCTAATCCAAAAACGATTGCTGCTGCACCCATTTATGTTCCGAACAAAATATCCTATCAGGGTTTACTAACAACCCCACTAGGTATGCCTGTTCCTGATGGATTGTACGATATTAAATTCGAACTTTTCAACGATCTTTCTGCGGGGGCAAGTCAGTGGATGGAAACTCAGACTAGCATACCGGTAAAGCAGGGAACATTCAGTGTTCTTCTTGGTTCAGTAACACCGTTACTCGGGATATTCTATCAGTCGCTATGGTTAGAGGTGACTGCAGTAAGCGGTTCAGGTATCAGTTCACCTATTACATTTTCGCCTCGCAGTGAACTCGGTTCTGCGGCATATTCTCTCGGTCCGTGGCTGCAAGATCCAAATGGATATTACTTGAATAATATCAGCGCCAGCATTGGTGCAGCTCCCGGGAATTTTTACGGCCGCGCTCTTGAAGGTCTTGATATCAAACCCGGTACTGATTTTGCCGGGGTCAGGGTCCAATCAGCGTACACTTCCGGATTTTGGGCAGATAAACCAAATGCAAGCGGACGCAACTACCTTGTGCTAACAACAGGTGGAGCAGACAGATGGAGTTTGGGAACGATGTTCAATGATAATTTTGGTATTTATAATTGGCCAAATGCCAGATATGATTTTTACGCGACGATGGATGGTCTTGTTGGTATAGGTACGAGTGCCCCGACAAAAAAATTAGATGTCAATGGTACCACCCAATTAAAAGATACGTTAATTGTTGGCAGTACAGGATCCAGTGGTAAAATTGATGTTTATCAAAACGGTTTAGCAACTCCAATGGCATCCATTGAGGAACATGTAACTTATGGCGGTAGAATTCGGTTATTTAATAACTCGGAGTATATGACACAACGCTTTGAACCGGATTTTAATGGCTCAGGAGGATTTATGTCAATCTATCGAGATATTGGTACTCCCGGTTTTGAAGTTGACGGAAATTATAATGGGACAAATAATCCCCATGTTTCCATCTACGGGTCGTCCAAATCAGCATTATTTTATATGGATCAGACAGCAGATGCATCTGTCCAATTACCGGATAGTTCTATCTCTTCATCAGAAATATTGGATGAACCGGGTATATCGAATAGCCAATCAGCATCTTTCATTAGTAATACTGCCACTGGGACTATTATTGCGATCGATTCGGTTGATATCACAATCCCGGCAGCAGGGTACATCGAGGTTACGGGTGGTGCATGGTTAAATATTAATCATGTTACAGGCACTACTACGGAAGTATGGTTAGGTATCAATAATGTAGGAGCAGCTCAAAGTACTTATCCCGGTCTCGGAGTTGTCCGGTTACCAGGTGAAATGCCAACCTCTGTTTCAGCATATGGATATCCAGGTACAACGTCAAGATTTTATTCAGTAGCAGCAGGTACTTATCGTTATTTTTTGAATCTTCGATTTTTTGGTGCAGGCACCTATGCACAAGCCGGCATGCCACATATCCGAGCAATATATTTTCCAACTCTATATGGTACTTCGACAGTTATTAGCCCAACAGCATTTTACAATCCGGATAGCAAAACGGATGGCTCTGAGCAGATTAATATTGATCAGATAAAAATATCACCTGAAGAACATTTGCAGCAATTAAAAGCAAAAGCAGCTCAACTTAAGAGTGAATTGGAAGCTACTATTAAGCAGCTAGATAGTAATGGATCTCCAAACGGTTCAGAACGATAATTAAACCGACAGGTGAAACCATGAAAACAATAATAATCATATTCACATTGCTGATCCTAAGCTTACCGCTTAGCGGTCAGTTGACCCATCCTTGGTCGGTTGCAGATGGCGGTGGCGGAAAATCCACCGGCGGAGTATTAACACTGCAATCTTCTATCGGTCAGACTGCTGCACAACGAATGGTTCATATCGATACCGGTAAGATCATGGATGGTGGCTACATCCCGGGTATACGATCTCAGGGTGGATATTGGATGATGAGTTCTGTGGTACCACAGGCATCATGGAATTTAGTCTCCCCACCGGTTCGTACTGCAGATATGAGACCAGGAGTAATTTATCCAAGTGCAGGTCCTTATGCGTACGCATATAACGGCACGTACGCAGTTGAAGATACCCTCAAAGCAGGAAATGCGTATTGGATAAAATATTCGACACCACCTCCCTCGGCATATCAAATCCAGGGTAGCGCAGTAACACGCGAAACTGTTTTTGTTTTTCCGGGTTGGACTATGGTTGGAGCTCTATCTTTCCCGATTAAAACATCGATGGTTACTCCGTTATCGCCCGTTACGTTCACAACCGTATTTTACGGATACAATGGTACGTATTTTGTGGAAGACACTCTTAAACCGGGAAACGGATACTGGGTAAAAACTTCTAACCCCGGTTATGTTGTTCTGGCTAATAGTTCTTCGATGCTTGAACCGTCTATCAAAACAATTGTTGAGAATGACGATGCAGAATCAAATCCATTATCTGCAAAAAGTCAATTTTCTTCGCTTGATGTTGAAGATAATGATGGAAATAAGCAATCGGTTCGGTTCAGTTCGTCAACTTATAAAGGTGATTTGAACAGGTTCGAGTTACCTCCGATACCACCGGGCGGAATGGATGTTCGATTTGCATCGGGCAGATTTGCCGAAGCACCGGTTGCAGATCGTGAAGGGAAGCAGGTATTTCCGCTCAGAATCAGCGGTGGATTGTTCCCGCTAAAAATAAAATGGGATTCACCGCTCGCGCATAACGGTTACATCGAGGTAACATATCAGGGTGAAAAACCGAAACAGCATTCTTTGGCTCAACAAGGATCGGTCACTATAAACGAGGATAATTTTGTCAGTGCTAAGATAATCATTCAGCATTCTGTTACGAAAGAATTGCCGAAGGAATTCGCGCTTTATCAAAACTATCCCAATCCTTTCAATCCGACAACTAAGATAAGATACGATTTGCCGAAAAATTCGATGGTGAGTCTGAAAATCTTTAATCTAATCGGACAGGAAGTATTCACACTTGTTGATGGAATGGAGGAAGCCGGATACAAAACGGTTGAGGTTAATGCGGAAACACTGCCGAGCGGAGTTTATTTCTACCGTTTGCAAACTGATGACGTAACATTTACGAAGAAATTTATACTGCTTCGTTAATCAGTCATTCAAATATATTTAAGCGGTGCATCTGATCGATGCGCCGCTTTTTTATTTCCAATTCTTCAAGAATTCAACCAACAATCGCACACCCACACCGGAACCACCTTTGGGTGAATAGGGTAAATTCTCTTCAAGCATTGCAGTTCCTGCAATATCGAGGTGAACCCATTTGTACAGATTATTTCTCGGAATAAATTTCTTCAAGAATAAAGCCGCAGTGATTGCGCCTGCCCACTTGCCGCCTAAATTTTTCACATCGGCAACGTCGCTTTTAATTTGTTTTTCATATTCATCGAAGATCGGTAACTGCCATACGCGTTCGAATGTTTTTTCACCGGCAAATCTGAGCCGGGTCATCAATTCTTCATCGTTACCGAACATTCCTGTTGCATGTTGTCCAAGAGCTACAACACACGCACCGGTTAGAGTTGCGAGGTCTATAACCGCTTTAGGTTTGTAATTTGCGGCGTAAGCAATCGCATCTGCAAGAATCAATCTTCCTTCCGCATCAGTGTTATCCACCTCCGAAGTTGTTCCGCCGTAATGTCTGATAATATCGCCTGGTTTTAATGCAGAACCGCTCGGTAAATTTTCGGTCGCAGGTATCAGTCCAACGAGATGAACCGGCAACTTCAAGCGTGCCGATGCTTCTATAGCTCCGATTACGGCAGCGGCACCAGCCATATCCATTTTCATCTCAGACATACCGCCTGATGGTTTAATAGAGATTCCACCGCTATCGAATGTAACTCCCTTCCCGATTAAAACAATCGTGTCAAAATCTTTTTTATCTGAGTTATGTTCTAGTATAATGAACTGTGGAGGTCGAATACTGCCCGCACTCACGGCAATGAGTCCTCCAAATCCTTCTTTCTCAATTTTCTTTTTATCCCATACAGCTACCTTATACCTATATCGCTCAGCCGAAAGTTTTGCCGCTTCAGCTAATGATTCGGGAAATATTTCATTGCTTGGTGCGTTAGATAAATCCCTGGCGAGTTTAACCGCCTCACAAATTATACGCATTTCTGCTAACGGTTTTTTAATTTCATTGATAACTATCTCATCCGGGTCTGAAATGATTATTTCGGTTATTTTGGATTTATCTTTTTTGTCCGAGATGTATTTATCGAATTTATAAAGAGATAACATCGCTCCCTCGGCAATTGCAGATGAAGCGATCACATTTTCAAGATTATATTCATATTGCGGAAGAAGATATCCAACCTGTTTAACTTTCGAACTTTGAGCTTTCTTTGCTGCTGCGGCAGAGGCACGGCGCAATATTTCGGCAGTTACTTTACCGACCTCACCGATTCCGACAATATATAATCTTGGTGCTGCAATTTTATTATGAGTGTGAATGCTGACAATCTCATCGATTTTACCTTTGAAATTTTCGATCTCAACAATATGATCTATTTCCTTGAATATCTTTTTTAAATTTCCGATTTCTTGGGAAAGAATATTTTTATCTTCCGGTATGAATATTGTCAGGGTGTCGGTTTTGACATTCTTAAATGTGGATTTCTGTGCTGTTATATTCATCACTTCTCCAAAATAAATTCTTAACTATTCATTAATTTTAATATCGGCAACATATTTACCGACTTTTTCATTCACCAGTTGTATTATATCCTCAAGTTTTTTATCGAACAACCGTGCCCCTGCAGCATTAAGATGACCGTTTCCGCCGAATTCCTTTGCCAATTCGTTTATCGGGACATCACCCTTTGAGCGAAAGCTTATTTTTACTCCGTTTTGCAGTTCATTGAATAAAATTCCGACAACAACACCTTTAATACTCATAGGGTAGACGGTGAAATTGTCTGTTTCAACTTCGGTGGTTCCGGTCTCTTTAAACATTTTTTGAGTGCATAGAATGTATGCAACTTTACCCTCGTGAATGGTTTTCATCGTATCAAGAGCTTCTCCAAGGAGGCGCATTCTGCCGCACGTCCAATTTTCATAAACATTCACATATATTTCAGTAGGGTCAGCACCGCATTGGAGGAGATGAGCGGCGATAGTATGAGTCTCGGGATCGGTTCTTGGAAATCGGAACGAACCGGTATCCGTCATTATCGCTGTGTAAAGGGCGATCGCAATTTCCTTATCGATGTTAAAATTATCAAGTTTCATTAATAATTTATAAAGAATTTCTCCGGTTGATGTCGCATCATGATCGATAAGGTAATGGTCGCCGAATGGATGCGGTTCAAGATGATGATCGATTACCACCTTGAGAGCTTTAGATTGTTTAACGAAAGGTTCCAAACTCCTGAGGCGATCGGGTTGATTCACGTCGAGTATGAAAATTATATCGGCATTCAATATGTGGTCTCGGTGCTGCTCGGGGATGAAATGTAATATCATATTATCGGTATCCATCCACTGATAATTATCAGGTGTTGAATTATGATTTATAATAACAGCATTCTTCCCCAATTGACGGATTGCACGGGTAAGAGCAAGCTCGGAACCGATCGCATCACCATCGGGATTGACATGTGTAGTGATGATAAAATTCTGATTATTCTTAATTAAGTCGATTATATTATCGATCGCATTTTCCATATTCTAATATAAGAAAAAGGCGAGAAATTATTCTCGCCCCGTTAAACAAACAATAAATTAAAATACTACTTTATTATCCATGTTTCCCCATGAGCAAGCAGTTTCTCCAATGTCCCAATCCCTTGTTTATTAATCGATGATTCAATTTGTTTCGTTACTTCATGCTCGTAAGTTGGTCTCTCAACAGCGTATAGTACACCGACCGGGCGAGGCAAATTGGGCAGGTTAGTCATTCGTGCCAGTATAAAGGAGAGCATCGTATTTTTTTCGTTGTGAACAATAAGATCATCGACCGTATGCTTTCCATCTTTGAGGGAAATGGCTACCGGTGTAAAACCTTCGAGTTTCAAACCTTTATCTTTTTCTTTTCCGAAGATCATCGGTTTTCCATTTTCAAGAACTATGACATTGTCGTCTTTTGTTTCTTTGTCAGTGAAGAGATCGAAAGCACCATCGTTGAATACGTTGCAATTCTGGTACATCTCCATAAATGCAGTGCCTTTGTGTTCGGCGGCGCGGCGAATGATGGTTTGCAATAATTTTGGATCGCGGTCCAATCCTCGGGCAACAAAAGATGCTTCTGCTCCAAGTGCTACAAGAAGAGGATTAAAAGGATGATCAGGAGATCCGTACGGACTTGATTTCGTGACCTTCCCAAACTCTGAAGTTGGGGAGTATTGACCTTTTGTCAGTCCATAGATTTGATTGTTGAATAAAATTATTTTTATATCTATGTTCCGCCGGCATAGGTGAATAAAATGATTTCCCCCGATACTTAATCCATCTCCATCTCCTGTTGCAACCCATACCGAGAGTTCAGGGCGGGCAACTTTTAAACCGCTGGCAATAGCAGCAGCGCGACCGTGAATACCATGAAAACCGTAAGTATCCATGTAGTACGGGAAACGGCTGGAACATCCTATTCCTGAAACGAATACTATATCGTGTTTTGGAATATTCAATTCGGGAAGTACGCGTTGAACCTGAGCTAAGATCGAGTAGTCTCCGCAGCCAGGGCACCAACGAACATCCTGATCGGATTGGAAATCTTTTGGGGTGTATTTTTGTACAGGGATTTTCGGTGTGTCTTTTAATGTTTCATCAATCAAATTCATACTATTCACTTATCGTAAAATATCATCTATCTTGGCTTCGATTTCATTCGCTTTGAATGGTAATCCTTGAACCTTATTCAACTTTATAACTGGAATTAGATATTTCGCTTGAAGAAGCTGAGATAACTGGCCAAGGTTCAATTCAGGCACTAATATATATTTGAATTTTTTCAGAATGTCGCCTATGTTTTTTTGGAACGGATTTATATATTTCAAGTGCAAATGCGAAACCGATTTACCTTCTATTCTTTTTTTCTGAACGGCAGTTTTGATCGCTCCGTAGGTTCCGCCCCAGCCAACGACAAGGAGATCACCCGTATTATCACCTTCGATTATGGCGTCAGGTAAATCATTCGCTATGCCTTCAATTTTTTGATGTCGAAGATTTACCATAAAATCATGATTCTCGGCATCGTAACTCACATTACCGGTGATATGTTCTTTCTCAAGCCCGCCGATGCGGTGTTCTAATCCGGGTGTTCCCGGTATTGCCCATGGGCGTGACAGTGTTTTTTCGTCTCTTGAGTAGGGGAAGAAATTTTTAGTGTCTGTATGAAATTTTACATCTATATCCTGCAAAGAATTAACGTCAGGAATGAGCCATGGTTCTGCGCCATTGGCGAGATAGCCATCTGTGAGTAATATTACGGGTGTCATATATTTTAATGCGATTCTCACAGCTTCGTAAGCTGCATCAAAACAACCGGCAGGTGTACATGACGCTATGACAGGAATTGGAGCTTCACTGTTTCTACCGTGAACTGCTTGTAATAAATCGGCTTGTTCCGTTTTTGTAGGAAGACCGGTGCTTGGTCCACCGCGCTGAACGTTGACTATCACCAGTGGTAACTCCAACATAACAGCTAAACCCATTGCTTCGGTTTTTAATGCGAGTCCGGGACCACTCGTCGTTGTAATACCGATGGCACCACCGTAAGAAGCACCGATGGCGGACGTGATACCGGCAATCTCGTCTTCAGCCTGATATGTTTTCACTCTGAAATTTTTATGATGCGAAAGCTCATGGAGAATTTCACTTGCGGGAGTTATGGGATAACTGCCGAGGAATAAATCTAAACCGGATTTTGCAGAAGCTGCAAGCAATCCCCATGCGGTAGCTTCATTTCCGGTCATGCTTCGGTAACGGCCGGGGTGCAATTCGGCGGCTTTAACCTCGTAACGGGCAAGAAATATTTCTGTTGTTTCACCGAAATTATATCCTGCCTTCAACACCCGTATATTGGCATCGACAATTTCCGGACTCTTTTTAAATTTTTCCTGAATCCATTTAATAGATGACTCGAGCGGACGCGAGAACATCCAGTACATCATTCCGAGTGCAAAGAAATTTTTACTTCGTTCAACGACTTTTGTGGAGAGGTTTAATTCTCGGATTGCCAATGTCGTGAGTTTGGTAATATCAACAGAATGAAGTTGAAATTTTTCTAAAGAACCATCGTCGAGGGGATTTTTATCGTATCCGGCGAGTTTTAAATTTTTGTCATTAAATCCATCTCTGTTGGCGATTATTATACCGCCATCACGAAGACTTCTCAGATTAACTTTTAGTGCGGCAGGATTCATCGCAACGAGAACGTCGCAAGTATCGCCCGGCGTAGAAATTTCCTTTGATCCAAAATGGATCTGAAATCCGCTGACACCGAATAGAGTACCGGCAGGTGCGCGAATTTCAGCAGGATAATCTGGTAGTGTACTTAAGTCGTTGCCTAAGAGAGCAGTTGTTGTTGTAAATTGAGAACCCGTTAACTGCATTCCGTCTCCGGAATCTCCTGCGAATCGTATTGTTACTTCGTCTAAATTTTTTAAATCTTTTACCATTTCAGCCCAATTCGTTTAAAAATGGAAACCATGTTGAGAAATATCCTGAAAGAACAGTCAAGTAATTAGTCATTATAAGAACACCAAAAAGTATTAATAAAATTCCCCCGACAATTTCCACTTTATGAAGATGTTTTTTAAATTTATTGAATACATCGATGAACAAAGAAACACTCAGACCCGCTATGAAAAATGGAATGCCTAAACCCAATGAATAAGCCGAAAGCAACATAATACCCTGTCCGATAGTTTCTTGTTTGCTGGCATAGAGCAGAATTGTTGCGAGGAATGGACCTATGCAAGGTGTCCATCCGAAAGCAAACGCGAATCCTATTACCATTGCGCTAAGGAGTCCCATACTCTTGCCTGCGGTGTGAAATCTTTTTTCGTAATTTAAAAAAGGAATTTTATAAATTCCGACCATGTGGATGCCAAAAATAATTATGACAACACCGGCAATTTTGCTGATGATATTCATCTGTTCTTGCAAAAATCGACCGATGAATGTTGCCGATGCACCGAGTGAGATAAAAACTATTGAGAAGCCGATTATAAAAAATAAAACATTTAAAAGAATGCGCTTTCGAATAGCAGCTTTATCGGCTGAGGTTTGCATCTCTTCGAAACTGACACCTGAAATAAAAGATAAGTATCCCGGAACAATAGGGAGGACACAGGGTGAGATGAAAGATATAAAACCGGCAGTGAATGCTGCGAGGATCCCAACGTTTTCCACAAAATAATCCTTTTTATATTAATAAAAAAAATAAAACTGCACCTCATAATTAGATGCAGTTTATTAAAGAACGATTTATTTTATCGGTATTGGTTGGTTTGTAACGTTATTCACGGACAACCCACACCTTCAATTTGCCGCTGACTTCAGGGTGTAATTTGATGTTCACCGTATAAATACCGAGGGCTTTAATCGGCTCTTCGAGGTCAATGATTCGCTTATCAAGTGATACACCTTTTTCAATCAAAGCCTCGGCAATCATTTGAGCCGTAACAGAGCCGAAAAGTTTTTCGTCTTCGCCAACTTTGACTTTCAAAGTTATCGAAACCTTGTCGAGTTGATTTGCAATCTTTTGTGCGTGCTGCAAATCGCGTTTATCGCGGTCTACATGCTGCTTCTTTTCTTCCTCCAGAGCTCTCAAATTACCCGGTGTTGCCACAAAGGCGACATTTCGTGGTATGAGATAATTGCGGGCATAACCGTCTTTCACTTCTACAAGATCGCCGATTTTTCCTAATTTGTCATGATCTTTACGTAATATGATTTTCATAAATATTCCTTCTTTTCAGTCATTATCGAATTGTTTCGGAAACATAAGGGATAAGTGCAAGGTGACGCGCGCGCTTAACAGCTTGAACTAATTGGCGCTGATGCTTTGCACAAGTTCCGGTTATTCTTTTTGGGATTATCTTTCCCTGTTCCGAGATATATTTCAAAAGACGTTTTTCATCTTTATAATCGATGTAAATTTCTTTACTTTCACAAAATCGGCAGGGACGCTTTTTTTTGAGTTGTTGTTCTTGTTTTGCCATAATTAATTATCCTTAAAATCTTTATGCTTGTTGTTCTTTTATAAGTTGTGATTCTTCGCTCGTTAAGAATTTATCGAATGAATCGTCTTCAAGTATAAACGGATTATCATCCGGAAGAGATATATGTTCGAATTCATCCTCTTTAATCGGGCGTCGATTCAGGAATTGAATACGATGTGCTTTTATTTCGAGTATGGTGCGCTTCATACCGTCGTTATATTTATAAATGTGGCTTTGTAATTCTCCTTCAACATATACAGCGCTCCCTTTCCGCAAAATTTCAGCACAACTTTCGGCAAGCCGGTTCCAAGAGACCACGCTAATAAAGAGAACATCTTCTTGCCATTCGTTGTTGATGTCACGATATCTTTTATTCGATGCGATTGTAAAATTCGCAACGGCCGTACCGGTTGAAGTACGTCTGAATAAAATATCACGCGTCAAATTCCCGGTGATTGAAATGTTGTTGATTTGCGGCAGCTTGAGATTAGCCATATAATTTCCTCGTTCAATTCAATTGTTGAGGGATAGTGACGGGCATTCTCAGATATCTTTGGGAATGATTGGTATTTCTTCATCATCATCGAATAAAGGTTTTTTGATTACTTCGTCTTGAATCGAAGAATCATCAACCGGTATAGACATGAGTGATTGTGCCTTAGCTTCCAGAGCTTTTTTATCGAGATGTATCGTCAAGAACCGGAGAATATTTTCGTCTAACTGATAAACTCTCTCGAGTTGCGGTATCATATTACCCGGAGCTGAAAACTCTATGTTTGCGTAATATCCGTTGTTTTTCTTGCTTATCGCGAAAGCCATCCGCTTTCTTCCCCATCGGTTTACTGCGGTTATCTCGCCGCCATTGCGCGTGATGGTTTCGGTTACATTCGTAACTATCGTTTCGATCTGAAGATCGTCTAACGATGCGTTGGCAATGAAAGTTGTTTCGTAAGTGTGTTTATTTTGTTCCATGTATAATCCCTTCGGACGTTTTTGATTGATCCATGAATAATTTTTTCTCTCGAAAAAAATTCACAGATAGGGTGAATTAAAATTATTTACCGTTATACTATTGCACGGCTAAATTGTATCATTGTGTATCAATTTTATTACGGCATCGCGTGCCGCCAATATCATCTGCTTTGTTTTATCTTTTTCAAAATCGGAAAAAGTGGAGAGCACAAAATCAGATTTCGGCTCATTCTGTTTTGGCATCGATTCCGAACCGATTCCGCATCTCAATCTTGAAAATTGCTCTGTCCCTAATGTATATATAATCGAAGCCAAACCATTGTGCCCGCCGTCGCTTCCTCGTTTTCGAAATCTTATTCTTCCTAATGGTAAATAAAAATCGTCAACAATAATAAGGAGATCTTCAATGCTAGCTTCATATTTATGAAGAACTTCCTGAACCGCCAATCCTGAATTGTTCATATATGTCAGCGGTTTAACAAGTCTAATATCTCTTCCGGCAATCGACGTATGAGTCGTTAAGTATCTGCTCTTTGCGCGTTTAAAAGTCAAATGCAAATATTCGGCAATTGAATCGATGACCTCAAAACCGATGTTGTGTCTGGTATTTTCGTATTCAGAACCGTAATTGCCAAGCCCGACAATGATAAACACTCAACATCAACCGAAAAAAGGATTTTATTTTTTCTCTTCTTTTGGAGCAGGAGCAGCTTTTGTTGAGGCGGCCGGTTTTGCTTCGCCTTCTGCACCTTCTTCAACCTTCTTGCCTTTGGTTATCACTTCGGGTTCAACGGTTTCTTCAGCGCCCGGCACTGCCGCGGCAGCTTCTTTCTCAACAGTTGGAGGCATAATGCCAACGATGGATGTGCCGGCATTATCTAATATTGTGACGTTGTCAATCTTAATATCCGAGACGTGAACAAAAGCGTTGATCTTCAAATCCTCAACATTAATTTCGATATGTTCCGGAATAAATTTTGGAAGGCACGAGACTTTCAATCTATATATTAACTGCTGAAGCACTCCGCCATCTCGAACACCAACAGGTGTACCACCGGTTATAATAACCGGCACTTCGAGCGAAATTTCTTCGTCTTCTCTTAATCCTTGCAAATCGAAATGAATCGGCTTATCGGTGACTGCGTCGTATTGTACGTCGCGAAGAATGCAATTCTTCATCTTACCATCACCTAGTTTCAAACTGATGATATGAGCTTCAGATGTATAGATAAGCGGTTTAAGATTTTTCTCGATTACCGAGATAGGTATATTCTCTTCTCCATGAAGATAGAATACACCCGGCACCTTTCCGCTTCTTCGAACTACGTTCGAATGTTTTTTAAGTTGAGTTCTTACTTCTGCTTCTAAAATTAGTTCACGCATAATTTATCCTTGAGTTATCCTTTGTCTACATCAAATAGAGAACTTATCGATTGATTCGAAAATCCTCTCTTTATCGCTTCACCGAATAAATCGGTGACCGACAATATTTCAATCTTATCGAATTTCGATGCCGCATTATGGAGCGGAATCGAATCGGTTACATAAATCATTTCCACATCCGATGCCTTGATACGTTCGATTGCTCCGCCTGAAAATAACGGATGGGTGCAAGCTCCATAAATCTTTTTTGCTCCGGCGTTCCTCAACGCTTTAACAGCGTTGCAGAATGTGCCGGCCGTATCGATGAGGTCGTCTACAATTAAAATATTCCGGTTATTCACATTACCGATTACATTCATAACCTCAACCTCGTTTGGTTTCGGACGTCGCTTATCTATCAATACCAATTCAGCGTTTAACCGCCGTGCGAATGCCCGTGCCATTTTTATTCCGCCAACATCCGGTGATACTACCGTAAGGTCAGGAATATTATTCTTAGCGAAAAACGAAGTATATACTGCCGATGAATATAAATGGTCCACCGGTATATCAAAAAATCCTTGGATCTGCGGTGCGTGCAAATCCATTGTAATCACTCTATCAGCCCCGGCAGTTGTTACAAGATTCGCAATCAACTTAGCAGTGATTGAGACGCGCGGCTGATCTTTGCGATCTTGCCGGGCATAACCGAAATACGGAATCACAGCCGTAATGCGCCTTGCTGAAGCACGCTTTGCCGCATCAATCAAAACCAACAGTTCAATCAAATTTTCTGCCGGCGGATTTGTTGATTGGACAATGAATACATTTGTACCTCGAATGTTTTCGTTGTACTTAACCCAGATTTCGCCATCGCTGAAGTTCTGGATCTCAACTTTCCCTAAAGGGATACCTATGACATCCGAGACTTTCTCAGCAAAATTCGGGTTCGAACGACCGGAAAAAAGTTTTAGCTCTGACATCTAAGTAATCGGTGATAGGGATGATTATTCCTTAAAATTCGCCGGATAGCTTAAAAACTTGAAGCTTTCGGTTTAAAATTGCAAATAAATATAAAGAAAATTAGTGATTCTTGCAAGATTTATTATTATTGGATGAAAATAAAAAACCTCGCACGATGATGCGGGGTTTTAAAATTATTGACTAACATGGATTACTTTATCACCACAGCCTTTTCGGTATTAAGATATAATTGCTTACCATCTTCATCTGTTACGAGCAACCGCAAATAATAAATTCCGCTCGGTATGTTGGTTGCATCCCAAGTTCTTTCGTAGTATCCGGCTTCCTGAGTTTCATTTGTAAGTAATGCAACCTGCTGACCAAGTTGATTATAGATTGATAGAGATACATTGCTTGTTTTAGCAATCTGATACCGCACTGTTGTCAATGGATTGAACGGATTGGGATAACTCGCTTCCAATCGAGTATCCTCCGGTATCTCGCCATCACGAGCACCGTTCTTCCAAATTATATCGTAATTTGTTATATACGAAACCGTATTCGATCTTCCTGATAATTGATTTTGTGCATTCTTGGCTCTTACGATGTAGTTTACATATCCATTTCCGTACTTTATTGCCACTACCATGGAATAATCAGTGAAAGTCAACGCGCTTCCTTGATAAACAATTTCGCTCGATTGATCAACTCCGTCATCGCAATCGTTTATCTCGCCGCATTCGTGGCGGTACAGTATATAAGATGTTGCACCCGGAACAGATGTCCATGTTAACTTAGGCCGTCGTACCGTTCCATCTACTATCTTTGTACCCGATAAAGAGGGTCCGGGGAATGGGTCTGGGGTTGTTGTAAATGACCGTGTTGGCGAGAATCCGCTTTCACCTGCTTCGTTAATCGCTTTGACCTGCCAATAATATGTTATAGAATAAGTCAGATTTGATATTTGATAAGATGTGTTTGTGATATTATAATGGTCTAGGATCAAATTTTCTTCGGCAAAATCAGATGTTCTCGATACCTGAAGATGATACTTCGAAGCATCGAATGTGCAATCCCACGATAAAATTGGATTAATTGATACATTTTCTTGCGCATCGGTTGGTGTAGATAGCATCGGGATTGCTGGAATTGCTCCGAGGACATTTGAGATTATTGAGTAAGGTTGACTTGTACCGCTTGTGAAGTAAGTTGTTGGATATGTTGGTGTATATGGATCATCCTCAAAGGATGAAACTGCTGGACCATAACCTTGGCACATATCACATAATGTGTACCATGTTGAACCCGATAGTGATTTTGATTTTCGTGCAAGATGATTCCCGCAATCGAATACTACATTCACTTTTAATGTTTGTTTATCAATACCAATGGATGGAGAGCTTAGTATGTGTGTTCCGTGAGTAAATTCAGATACAGTTTGCCATGCACCCGATGCATCACACTCCTTGACAAATATATACCGTGCTGTTCCGTTCAATCCATCCCACGCTACAAATATCCTACCATCAGAATTAACAGCTATTGACGGATTTGAGCAATCGGTATAGCTGCCGGATATAACTAAAGGCGTTGTCTGGTTGTACATTGCTCCAACGTTATCTATCAGAAAATTCTGATATACAACCTGACCGATTGAGTTGACATATACTAAATGATGTTTGTCACCATAGCGGAGAATAGAAGGTTGTCTACTATTTGAAGCTATCTGATAATTACTGCCATATACAACTGATAATCTTAATCCGGTATAAGCAGTAGATTTCTCCCTCCATAGAATCACTGGTCCATACGATCCATTGGGACCATGTTCAAATAGATCATCTGCCACCGGCGTATTATCCTCATCTGATTCCCCGATAATCTCATTAAATGGAATTGGAACACCATTCTTGAATATCTTATTTAACAATACTGCATGTTTTCCAAATACATCTTGTTGATCCCATACTATATAAACATAATTTGCATTAGATGATATCGAGGGATTTTTTGCGTTCGCAGAACCAAATACCCTGTATTCATTAGACCAACCGGTCCCTAAATCGTAAATAAAAAAGATCATTCCTCCAGATTCATATACCGCATATTTTTTATCTCCTTCAACTATCAATTTTCGTTGACCGCTTAGTTTAGTGGCAAAAGATGTTGTTGATGCGAGGTGCTTTTTATATATAGCATAAATGTTCACATGGTCGGTCGGTAAAATTACTCTGGGATTGTCATACACATTATCACTCCAACCTACAAAAATATAACCCGTAGGGGGTACTGCTTTTACTGTAAAGGGAGAAGATTTTGTTTGGGTAAAGGTGGTATTCAATGATGAGCCAATATTTACACCATCCTTCTCATAATATCCACCCGTGGATGATTCAACATAAAATGCCGGTTCAATATTAATATTAAACTGTTTATTATAATATGCTGTATATGTGATATCTTTTGTAATATGAACAGATCTTGTTGCATCGAAAGTTTCATCATTATCATCGGTATCCCAATAATCAAACACTCTAAAATAATTAACACCATTAGATGGATCTACAAAATTTTGATTTTCCGCCTTAATTATATGATTTGTCTTTTTTACCCAATCAAAAGTTGTTGGGAGATTTTCATGTTTGTCGAAATTTATTAGATTGTTACTTACATAACAATATCCACCATTGAAATCGTTTTTAACTGTGATTGCATGAGAGAGATTTACAGCAATTATTGCCTGTTCAACTGCAAGATATTCGATACTCCCAAAACTATATATTGAGATAGCGGCATCTAAGAAATATTTACCAACATTTTCAAAAGTTGATGAAGTGGTTAACTTTTCATTTAATACTTTGTATGCAATTCTTTCTGCTTTATGCATACCAATACCTTCAACATTATATTCTTTACCGAACTCGTTTGTATCGACACCGCCACTTCCGTTAGCAATGAGGTAAAAGGCATAACCTAAAACTTCAGCCATATTATGTTCGTCGGGATTGGTGCCCCAACGTTTATCCTTGTAAGCCCTTTCATTACTCAATGCACGAGTTAGATAGCAGCCGATATCTGAACCAACGATCCAATTTGGTATGATGTTATTGGGGTAATTCTCCTTTGTATAAAATTCAACCGAGGTACCAAAAATATCTGCAAATCCTTCTGTCATTCCCCCAATTTCACCTGTGAGTGCTGCGCCTGTAAATCCTAATTCATTATAAATAACTGCGTGTGTATATTCATGGGCACAGGCATCAAGAGCTACCCACGGACTGCATGTATTTTCTCCATCGCCGAAGATAAACCATTTCTCTATGTTGTCCCATGCTGCAATATTATATTCTTGATCTATTAACACATTATTTCTATCATAAATTTTATGAATATACTTTACTAAGATATTAATTGGCCTATTGATACCGGTCTTGCCGTGCCGATAATAAAAATAAGAATACGTTTGTTCGAAAGCCCAATGAGCCGATACAGCCGATCGAACAGTTGTGCTTCCCCAGTTTGTATTGGTATTAAATACTGCTTGAACTATAGGAGGGGGATAGGAGCCGTCATATTCACATGTTGATATCCCCCAGCTATCCTTTAATCTATAACCTGATCCGTCTGTAGAAGTTTGGAATGAAACATCACCGTTATATTGTGAAGTTCCATATCCGGTCACCATTTGAGATTCACAAACATTCCTAGAAATATGGCCTGAAATGAAGAAAATTGTTAGAAAGAAAAAAATCTTACAATATTTTTTCATAAAATCTCCATTATTTTAATATTTTTGTTATTTATTTGTTTTATTAGTATTATTCGTATGCAAAAAAATATCCCGAGTAATCATGTAATTTGGCTGCGATTATCGGATTTTTTGCATTATGCCGTTCCGATGTTCTAATCATTGGAACGGTTTTTTTTATAAATATTTATATCATCTTCATCTTACAAAAATTATTGTAAGGAGATAAAAAGTATATTATAACTTTATTTTAAATTGATTTTATGGGAAAGATTTAATTCTATCTCCCATGGATAATATAAGTTGCCCAGCCGTTATCGCTAAGAATAAATGTTTCAACACCGTTTGTCCATGCTTTTCTCATTGTGGTAGTGGTATTATTTTTTAATTTATAAATATTTTCCCAATCGATTCCATTCCAATGAAATGCTTCGTAAGCGCTTATGGCGAAAATATTTTTTTCACTGCTACCGGAAATACGAATAGATCGATAGTAACTGAGTATGGTCTTCCATAAATTACCATCATAGCTCCAAACATTTTGTCCTGCCGAATAGAGTTGTTGGGTATTGCAAGCCCATAAATTCCATCCAAATTTAATTTCTGTGTTAGAAGTTTCAATAAACGAATCTATCATATTCCAATGTTCACCGTCATAGTGATATAAAGCATGATATGTGGAATCGCCCCAAAATTCTTCACCTATCTCTTTCCGGGCAACCATATAAACATCATTTGAGGATAAACCAGATATGCTCGCAATGTCAAGAGTTGTATCGAAAGATACTCTGGACCAGTCACCGTTCTTCAAATGATATAACGCGCCGTTTCTTCCTCCAGCCCAAACATCATGCCGATTGCTACCCCAAATTGTTTTTAAACCACGTTTTCTCTCTATCGGAACGTCTCGCCAGAATATTCCGTCGAAATGAATTATCATAGACGAATCTAAAAAATTGGGTGGCGGACTCGGATTTGTATAGCCATACGATCCAACTGCATAAATATCTACACTGCTGAATCCATAAATTCCATGAAGATCAAAACCATGTTTTATCTTTCCGCCTTCACTATAATGAAGCGGAACGGCAGACCAGCGCGAACCGTTAAAATGAAACATCGCACCCGCTCCACCCTGATCATTGTGACCAACCGTGTATACATCTATCGGTGTGCTTCCCCAAATATCCTCCATCAGTATCTGGGCGCTGCCGGGGAAGGTAAGTGTATCCACACTCCATTTATAATTCCTTTTACCGGGGGCATTGGGGTCTAATATCGAAGTTGGTTTCTCGCGGCAAGTGTTTAAAAGAAAACAAAGTATAAAGATAAAGGTAATATGCAATATTGATTTTATACATATCATGCCTTTATCTACCAGTAAGATTTATAGCGATTTGAGAATTATAGTTTGGGGTGATTCATATATTGAACCACGTTCGATATTAACAAAAATGGATAAAATGAAACTCCTCCTCCTGTTTTTCATCGAAAATGCAAGGTTATTATTAGGTAGTTATTTACTATATAATCCACTAATACTTGATTTTAATTCAACGATTTGCTAACTTACAAACAAAATCTACGATTGTCAAGGAATATTTTGTAATATATCACATCACATATTTCTGTTAAGATATAATGGAGGTTTTATGATCAATTCATTACAGGAAAAGTTAAAAAAGTATAGAACTAAAAACAAACTCGCACAAAAAGAGATAGCCGGGTTATTGAATATCTCACGCGAGCATTATGCTCGTATCGAGAACGCAAACTGTATTCCTTCATCAAAAGTGTTACAGAAATGTTCAGATGTCATGAACTCACCGGTTTATAGTATATATCTGCCTAAAAAATCATCTACTCAACAAAATAAAAAACCCCGCTCACAAAAGCAGGGTTCATAACCAGTTATTTCTATATTAGAGACTTCTGAAAAATAGAATAACAGTCAAGGTGAGCCTGTAGAACCATGACATTATAATCCAATTTCACGCTTCGATAAGCTCAGCGTGACAAGTTTTCTTTTTCTTAAAGAAATTTTCAGATGTCTTATATTAACTACTTTATTAAAATCATCTTCTTAACCGATGTGAAATTATCCTTTATTCCGTTTGCTGATAATCGATAGAAGTATACCCCATTTGAAAAATTGGATCCATCAAATTGAACAGATTTGTACCCCGCAGTTTCAAATCCATTTACCAGTGTTGTTATCTCTTCCCCTAAGATGTTATACAATTTTAGCGTTACCCAATTATCGGATGGCAATTGGTAATTGATAATCGTTGTTGGATTGAACGGATTAGGATAATTTTGAGCAAGTTCGAACACAGTTGGAACTGCTTTGACATTATGTATTGATATTGCGATCGAATTGATTTTTGGGTTATCGATTTTAAAACTTTCTCCATTACTAATCACACAGAGTATTTTGCCAGAAGATGGGTCTGAAACTTTGATGCTGTATGAAACTACCGAGGCGGAACTCCATGAAATCGTAACAGGATATTCAGCAGAGTTGATATTAATAGTCGCTGCTTTATCTCCCTGTCTTAAATATTCCACCAATCTGTTTGTTGAAAATCTGGTGTCCATAATTCCTACCGGTGGAGTTGGGGGTAGTTCAAAAAGATCCATGTCGATATCCATGTTCTCAGAATCGGTGAAGTATAGTTTTTGTGAAATTAGATTCCGATCTGTTATTGTAAATGAATTAAACGAATCTTGCAGATTGTTATTTGTCAATAAATTCTTCTGATATTCAATCATTGAGGAAGCAGAAACAATTAAACTTCCGGCTTGAGTTGTTTTTATCCAGTATCCCTTAGTCGGTTCAAGTGAATCGGCGATCGCATATCCTAAATTGAATTTGAAAAATGAACTGTTGATTATTCCTGCCGGGATCGATTGAATTGTATTCACGCGAATCGGTGATGCTAGTGCGCCTATTAAATTCCATCCGCTTTGAACGGTAATGGTATCTTTTGTTACCGGATAACCGTCCATCCCAGCCGTTTCAACATTTTCAAATTTGATCCAATATCCTATACCATGTTTTAAAATATCCGCAATACGATAATTCGATTCGAAATAAAAGGCATTCGATATGGCAGTGGGGAAGATATCTCTTTTTTTATTGCTCACAAAAAATTTAACAGGCACCGAAATCATATTCCATCCTTTAATAAACGGATAGTATGTCGGAGCTGTGTTTACGATTCGAACCTGAGATACGGATGGATTAGTGATTGTATAACTGCTCTGTTTTCGCATATCGATCGAAAAAATTGAACCGTGTGTTGCGGCATCTTCCAAATAAATTGAACCGAGAAGAACTGCAGCAGTGTCCCATTGAAGTGTTATTGGATACCCGCCTATTCCCGGTTGGATGTTTGCTGTAAAAATATTTTGGGCATGTGTCTTTCCCAAAATCTCTCGGACATCGATGTCTGTTCCGTTGGTCGCAGGGATAATCCATCGAATATCAAACGTCCCTGTCGGAGGAATTGCAGCGAGCGGAGTTTCGAGCCACTGTGGATCAAGGCCGTCTGTTGCTGGTGCGGCAGCGCCGAATGTTATATATCCATTACCTGTTCCATTATCGTGAACGTACAGCGTATCGAAAAATTGGTGGGGATGTTTCCAGACAAAGTCTCCCATCCCAATGTACCATTTTGAGAGATGCCTAACGGAGTCGAGCATGATTGCCACATAGTCACTATCCAAATAATCCGTAACACCTGCGTTAAGAACTATTCCGCTTGAATCCCGGAAGAAAGAAAGATCATATATCGGAATCGATGTTTCTGCCGGATCATAACGCAGAGAAAGGTAAGAAAGATAATCGTTTCCGCCACGAGCGGTTATAGAGTAAAACCGTTTCACAAATGCAGTATCGGGGAGATTCGGCGGGTATAAGCCCGGATATGACGAGATCATGACGGTATCTGGAAGTGTTCCAGTAGGATAAAATCTTAAATATGAAGCTGGACTTTCGAATCGATATTCATATACCGACCCTTGTTTTATCAACCGTCGTATCGTTCCCCGGGTTATAATCCCGGGTCCCTGGAATCCTTGGGGTTCGGGATTGATTATTGTAAGAGTATCAGTTTGTTGTAAATTCAAATCGGAAAATATGGTAAGATTATTTCTGATTTCAATATTCCCCATCGATTGAACGAATGAACTTTCCGCTATGAATAGGTTATAAAATGGTCCTCTAAGCTGGCCACCTGTTTGCAAGATGATCGAAGAATTGGCGGGTGATATTTCTCCTTGAACACTGACTGAAAAAGCTCCACCCGAAATTATTTCAAGATTAGAATTTCCTTCGATAATTAGATTGCCTTCGATTCTTACATTGCCGCTTATCACTAATTGTTGCAATCCTGTTCCAATCGTCAATTTACCACCTTGAGCGATAGTTAACGCGCCCAGGTTTGTTTGCTGGAGAAAACTTCGATACACTGGCGGTGTTGCTGACGTCAGAATTACAATACTGTCACCATTTTGCGGTACACCCACTGGGTTCCAATTCCCAGGGGATGTCCACGATGAATCAAAAGCCCCTGTCCATCTCCGCACAGGCATTGGTGAGACACTCGATGTAAGTATTGTTCCTCCAATACCTGTTGTTAGAAGATAACCACCACCCGTTGTAGATCGAAAGAGCTGAAGTTCCCATAGGGTATTAAAAGTATTTGTTCTTTCTTCACTCCACGTTATTCCTAAATCGGTGGTTTTAAGTATCGATCCGTCATCGCCAGATACCCAACCGGTTGTCGTATTTAAGAAAGCAGTCCCATACAAACTCGAACCGGTAGGTACATCGGCGCTTATCCATGTTGTACCACCATCTGTAGTAGTAACAAACGTTCCAAAATCTCCCACCGCTGCAACCGTTGAAGAATTAATGATGTCTAAGGAGTATAGTGTTTGATAAGTATTACTGGTTTGCGTTATCCATGTTAATCCGCCATCTTGTGTATTAACAATATCGCCGCTATAACCTACAGCCCAACCAATGTTATTATCATAAAACTTGATGCGCATTAATGGTGATGATATATCAGTTGTTTCAGCAATCCACGTTGTTCCGCCATTCGTGGTTTTTAATATCGTTCCCATATCACCGGCAACCCAACCTATACTCGTGCTTATGAAGAACGGTGAATAAAGAGTGATATCTGTGTGGCTATTTTGTTTATTCCATGAAAATCCGCCGGTCGTAGTTTTTAGAATCACTGCACTATCGCCAACAGCCCATCCTACATCATTATTAACCATATAAACACCGTAGAGAGACTGATAAACACCACTCGATGATTCAGTCCATGTTCGTCCCCCGTCTACAGAACGAATAATTGCACCTTCTTCACCAACAGCGATACCGTTTGTGCCGCTAGGAAAATGAATTGCAGTGATTAAACTTTTTGTGCCGGTTGATTGCATATTCCAGGTTGCACCGCCATCCGTGGTTATTACTATGGTCCCAAAATCCCCAACACCCCAACCGGTTGTGCTGTTTATAAAACGCGCACCGAATAAATCGTTTGATGTTGGGCTGGTTTGTTCGAACCAGGTAAATCCGCCATTTGTTGTTTTCACAATTACACCATAACTTCCAGTTGCCCATCCGTTCAGAGCTGATGTGAATTGTATCGCATAGAGAGAGAAATCAACACTGCTTATTTGCGGGATCCAGTTTGTCCCGCCGTTCGTAGTCTTCAACATCAAGCCAAAAGAACCACAAGCGTAACCTGTAGTGCTATTCACAAAATTGACACTGTAGACATTCTGGACTGTTCCGCTAACTTGAGGTGTCCAGGTAGTTCCTCCGTTTGTTGTCGAGACTATTGTTCCGTTTGTTCCAACCACATATGCGTTTGTTGAACTGATTGCATGTGTTCCGTATAATGTTGTCGTTACACCACTGATTTGTTGAGCCCAGGTTAAACCACCATCTGTTGTTCGCAGTATTAATCCTTGACTACCGACTGCCCAGCCAGTTTGTGGGGATGAAAACGAAAGAGCATATATGTCACGAAAGACGGGTGTATTTTGTGGAAACCACGTTGCTCCGGCATCTGTCGTTTTCAATATTCTACCAGATTCACCTCCAGCGTACCCTATTGATCCATTAATGAATTGTACAGCATATAACGGTTCAATAAATCCTGCTGCTTTTGGAGTTACTTGCCAAGTCAATCCTCCATTTGTAGTTTTAAGAATAGTACTGTAGTCACCAACGGCAAATGCAGTGTCAGCATTGATCGCCCAAACACTATTTAGAATATTACCTTGCGGTAATGGATTCACCCATTGCCACGACGACTGATCTGCAAATAGCAATGTGGATGTTGTCAAATATAATAATATGAAGCTAAGTCTTCGGATCATATTGGTGTCCTATCATTATTTCAATAAAATCAATTTTTGCTGAGATGAATATATCTTACGCGTTCCTGTCTCTTGAATGAATGCTTTACAGAAATAGATTCCTGAAGAAAAATTCTCAGCATAGTATCATTTAATATCGGTACTCCAACCGTTTTACGATTGAATAAGATTGTTCTCTGTAGAAATTCTCATTCCGGATTAGGTATTATTCTAGTTGAAGAAGAAATCTGATTCATATCAAATATATAGATAACAAACTTGAATCTCAAGGTATTTTTTCGAATTGCCCGATTTTCAGTGATAAAATGCCCATCCCTTTAATTGAAAAACCCCCTTCCAATCAGTATTAGAAGGGGGTAATTACTTTACTTATTTAATACGAATTTCTTATATCGCTCGTTAATTCTGCCCCAATGCAGATTTGAGAGGAAATTATCGATATAAGCTGCCCGCTTGGCGCCATCTTTATGGTAATAGGCATGTTCAAAAACATCCAATGCGATTACTGGAACTGCACCCCAAATTGCACCGTATTGGTGTTCATCGACGAGGATGTTCAACATGCGATCAGACCAGAGTCTGTCGAACACTAATAAACCCCATCCGCTCAGTTTTGCCGAGACAGCGGTTGCTTTAAAATCTTCTTTCCATTTATCGAACGAGCCGAACTCTTTCTCGATAGCGGCAAGAACTTCTGGACCTTTTTTCGGGTCTCCGTCTCCGCCTAAAACTTCCCAGTAGATATCGTGGAGAAGTGCGCCGGAATGATTCCATGTGAAGCGGCGTTTTAATTCACCAACCTCGCTGTAGTTTCCGTTTGCTTTAGTTCTATCAGCAGTTTCTAAACTTTTTTCAATCGTGTTTAACGCTGTGACATATCCTTTATGATGTGTGTTGTAGTGCCAATCAGTTGTTTCGGGTGAGACAACATTCTTTAATAGTGACTTAGCTTCTTCGTCCGAATACGGACGTGGTTTGAATTTCCATTCGTATGACATATTTGCTCCTTCTTTTATTATTTGTTGATGTTGATTAAAAAATAAATTTTTATCCGACAGTGAGATTATTCCGCCAAGGACAGATGATTTTATGAAGGCACGTCTCTTCATTATTGCGCGTTTGATTTTTGGATGTGTTCAGGATTATGTTTTTTTGATATCTCTTTTAACAATTGATTTCGAGATTTAATTCCGGATTTATAGACCATCTGATAAACTACTGATGAGATAAGTTTATTATCTCCTTTTTGTAATTCAATCGTTCGTTTAGTAGGGAATTCATCAAGTGAATGTGTCAATTCAATTCTTAATGTCAGGTAGTTTTCTTTTGTTGTCGAAGTAGAATCGATTTTTACTCGCATGATGTTTGGTGAAGATGGATTAAAAGCCCAACCGGAATTTTCAATTGCTAGTTTCACTTGACTTTCCATCTGCCTTTCATCAATTTCCCATTTGATGCAAGCTGTGTCTATCTCCAGCATTACATTTATCCCATCTTTAAACATTCCTTGAATTACTTCATGAGGAATTGTTTTGGGTTCGTCGAGGCGCTGGCGCCCAAACTGGCTTAAACTTAGGTTTAAACCGGTGAAGATGAGTAAAACTATTATTCTGAATCTAACTACTCTATTCATAAAACCCTCCATAAATGATTAATAAATAATTTAATTAAAACATTCCAAGCTCTAATTTTGCCGCTTCACTCATCCTACTCGGTTCCCAGGGTGGATCCCAAACTACAATTACTTTCGCATCCTTCACGCCGGGGATAGTTTTTAATTTCTCCTGAACTTCAGATGGCAGCGATTGAATTGCCGGACAATTCGGACTTGTCAAAGACATCTCAACTTCCATTTCTCCTTCATCGGAAATTTTAATCTGATATATCAATCCCATTTCATAGATATTCACAGGAATTTCGGGATCGTAGCAGGTACGCAATACTTCGATCGCCTGCGCTTCGATTACTGTCCGCTCGATTGATGTTAGAAAATTATTTGCCATACTATGACTCCGTTGATGTACGGTGTTCTGTTGTGGTTAATGCCGTGTGCAGCGTGTGCCATGCAAGCGTTGCACATTTAACGCGTGCAGGATATTCTGAAACACCGGAAAAAGCCGCAAGCCGACCAAGCTCTTCTAAATTTTCCGAAGCGTCGATTTCTCCTTTCACTAAAGCATGAAATTGCTTGAATAATCCTTCGGCTTCGGCAATTGTTTTTCCCTTCACGGTAGCGCTCATAACAGAAGCAGATGCTTTCGATATTGCGCAACCGGCGCCGTCAAAACTAATATCTTTGATAATATCCCCGTCTAATCTTACGAACAAAGTAAAATGATCACCACAGAGAGGATTATACCCGTCGATCTTACGATCCGGGTTTTCCATCCTGCCGTAATTTCTCGGACTCTTGTTGTGGTCGAGTATCACTTCCTGATATAATTCCCTCAGTGCAGTCATTATCCGAATACTTCCTTTACGCGATAAATACCTTTGATTAAATAATCTATTTCTTCTTTGGTATTATAAATTCCGAACGAAGCTCTGGCTGTTGCCGGAACTTCAAAACATTTCATCAGCGGTTGTGCGCAATGGTGCCCGGTACGAATCGCAATTCCTTCATCATCAAGAATTGTTCCGATATCGTGCGGGTGGATATTCTCGAGTACGAAAGAAATTACACTTGCTTTATCTTTCGCGGTTCCAATAATCCGCAATCCGTCAATTTTCATTAATTCCTCTGTAGCGTATTTCAAGAGAAATTCTTCATGCTCTAATCCTGATTCGAAATTGATCTGATTTAGATAATCAATCGTTGCGCCAAATCCTACGCCACCAGCGATGTTTGGTGTTCCGGCTTCAAATTTATGCGGCAGATCGTTGTAAATTGTCCGCTCGAAAGATACAGATTTTATCATATCGCCGCCACCTTGATAGGGAGGCATTGATTCTAAAATATTTTCTTTACCGTAAAGTATTCCCACACCTGTGGGTCCGTACATCTTGTGAGCAGAGAAGGTGTAGAAATCGCAATCCAACTCTCTGACATCAATGCGAGAGTGAGGAACAGCTTGGGCTCCGTCGATTAAAATCGGCACCCTATTTTTATGTGCGATTCTTACCATCTCTTTTACAGGATTAATGGTGCCAAGTACATTTGAAATATGAACCAATGCTACCATCTTTGTTCGCGGGTTGAACATGTTTTCATACTTATCGATGAATAATTCTCCCTTATCGTTGATAGGAATAACACGAAGATTAATTCCTTTTTCGTCTCTCAGCATTTGCCATGGGACTATATTCGAATGATGTTCCATTGCTGAGATGATGACTTCATCTCCTTCATTGAAATTTATTCTTCCATAACACTGTGCCACCAGATTAATTGCTTCGGTCGTACCGCGTACAAATATAACTTCTCTTTCCGAATTAGAATTGATGTGTTTATGAATTTTCTTGCGTGCCGCTTCATACGATTGGGTTGCAAGCTCACTTAGATAATGTACACCTCTGTGAATATTGGAATTTTCTTCTGTGTAGTACCGGTTCATCGCATCGATTACAAGCTTCGGTTTCTGACTTGTGGCTGCGTTATCGAGGTATACAAGTTTTTTACCACCGATCTTTTGTTTTAGGATCGGGAAATCATTACGAATATTTCCAACATCAAAGTTTTTAGTTGTTAGCATCGATAGTTGTTGTTGCGGCGTGCTTTTCATTTCATTTATAGCCGTTGTTTTAATTTATCATGAACTTTAATACTCAAATAATCACGAACCGATTCACTCGATATTCTCGCGATTATATCGTTCGCGAATGCATGAGTAAGAATATCGCGCGCGGTGTTTTCACTTATTCCTCTTGAACGAAGGTAAAATATCGCGTCCGCATCCAGGTAACCGATTGTTGCGCCATGAGTGCATTTTACATCGTCCGCAAAAATTTCAAGCTGGGGTTTTATATCCATCGTCGTTTCATCCGAAAGGAGCAACGTGCGGTTGGTTTGTTTAGCGTTTGTCTTTTGAGCATCTTTCCGAACAAATATTTTACCGTTGAAAACGCCGCGCGATTTACCGCTTAAAATTGATTTATATAATTCATGACTCTCGCAGTGCGGCATGGCGTGATCGATTGTTGTATGATTATCTATGAGTTGATCACCTTCACCAAGAGATAGACCGTTAAATGTGCATTCGATATTTTCAGAATTGAGTTTCGAAATTAAATTATTTCTTCCGATGGCTCCACCTATCATTATCGTATTCTGCTTTAATTTACTCGACTCAGATTGATTGAAGTAAGTAGAACCTATGTGTATCGCGTTCACACTTTCCGCCTGTAATTTTGTGTGTTCTAATCTTGCCTCCTTATCCAAGATAATATCAGATACGACGTTCGTGAAATAAACGTTATTCGAAACACTTATGTAATGCTCGATTATTGTTGCCTCACTGTTTCTTCCGAGAGTGATGATATTGCGGGGATGCATAACGAAAGGTGAGGGATCATTTGTGGCGATGAAAATCAAATAAATAGGAGTAGCGACTGTAGTTTCATCCGGGATTGAAATAAATGCGCCGTCTCGCATGAAAGCCGTATTCAGAGAATTAAAAAAGGTCTTATCATTAATCATCAATCGTTCCGCAATATCAATAACGGATCTTGGATTTTTGCTAAGCATCTCGGAAAGAGTAGATACGATTATTGCAGATGAAGATTTGAGGTTAGATAATTCAGTCGAATAAATTCCATCCACAAAAACTAATCTGTTCGTAGCATATTCCTGGATGGTCCGATTGTCTAGTTGCTTTTTTATATCTACGGTTGTTTTGTTCTTGAGCTGATTGTTATAATGAATTTTTGAGATTCGAGATGGATTAGTGAATCTCCATTCTTCGTCTTTATTTGTAGGAAAACCGGCTGATCTAAATTCCTCAAAAGCTTTTTGCCTTAATGTCTGAATCTCGGATTTAGATTCATTGCCGGATTCTATCTCGAATTTTAAAAAATCTTCTGTATAATTTGTTACCGGATTAGATATCTCAGTCATATGCGAATCGTTTTTATTGTCTATTCTTAGTTTCGTCTTTAACCCAGTCATAACCTTGATCTTCGAGCTTGAGTGCGAGTTCTTTGCCGCCCGATTTTACTATTCTTCCGTCCCATAAAACGTGCACCACATCCGGGACAATATAATTCAAGAGTCGTTGGTAATGAGTTACAACTATGGCAGCGTTATCCGGTTTGCGGAGTTTATTGACACCGTCCGCAACAATTCTGAGCGCGTCGATATCCAACCCAGAATCGGTTTCGTCGAGTATCGCGAGCTTGGGTTCGAGAACAGCCATCTGAAAGATTTCGTTTCGTTTTTTCTCACCGCCGGAGAATCCTTCATTAACCGGACGGTTAAGAAGATCCTGATCGATGTCAATAAGCTTCATTTTCTTTTTGATGTACGATAAAAATTCAACTGCATCCATCTCTTCCAGATTACGATGTTTGCGGATCGCATTCAACGCGGCTTTAAGGAAATATGTATTGCTTACGCCGGGAATCTCCACCGGATATTGAAACGCGAGAAAAATTCCTTCGCGTGCACGCACTTCAGGGGGCATATCGATAAGATTTTTACCATTGTAATGTATCTCACCGTCGGTCAAGTTATACAATTCACGCCCTGCAAGAACATTAGCGAGTGTGCTTTTACCCGAACCATTCGGTCCCATGATTGCGTGAACTTCACCGGCTTTAACATTTAGATTAATTCCGTTTAGAATTTTATTACCGTTAATAGAGGCATGTAAATTTTTTATTTCTAACATAGATGATATTCTTTTCAGTAAATATTTAAATGATAAACTTGATTAACCGACACTTCCCTCAAGACTCACACCAAGCAATTTCTGAGCTTCAACGGCAAATTCCATCGGCAGTTCTCTGAATACTTCTTTGCAAAAACCGTTTACAATTAAATTCACGGCATCTTCGGTGGAAAGGCCGCGTTGCTTGCAATAAAATATCTGGTCTTCGCCAATTTTTGAAGTGGATGCTTCGTGCTCGACTTTCGAGGAAGTGTTTTTAACTTCGATATACGGAAATGTGTGAGCGCCGCATTTGTCCCCGAGAAGGAGTGAGTCGCATTGTGAGAAATTCCGCGCATTGGTTGCACCTTTTTGAACTAACACCTGTCCTCTGTAAGAATTTTGTCCGAACTTTCCCGATATACCTTTAGATACAATCGTACTTTTAGTATTTTTCCCTATGTGAATCATCTTTGTGCCGGTATCTGCCTGCTGGTAGTTTGTGGTTACTGCGACAGAGTAGAATTCTCCGATAGAATTATCGCCTTGGAGAATGCAACTTGGATATTTCCAGGTGATGGATGAACCGGTTTCTACTTGAGTCCATGAAATTTTTGAATTATCGCCCGCACACTTGCCTCGTTTGGTTACAAAATTATAAATTCCACCTTTTCCATCTTTATCTCCGGGATACCAATTTTGGACTGTGGAATATTTTATTTGAGAATTATTGTGGGCATATAACTCAACAACTGCCGCGTGAAGCTGGTTTTCGTCGCGCATAGGTGCGGTGCAACCTTCAAGGTAACTGACATACGAATTTTCATCAGCGATAATCAATGTCCGTTCAAATTGTCCGGTCTTTGCAGCGTTGATACGAAAATAGGTAGAAAGCTCCATCGGGCATTTAACTCCTTTCGGAATGTAACAAAACGATCCATCAGTGAATACCGCAGAATTCAGAGCGGCAAAATAATTATCGTTTGCAGGTACGACCGAGCCCAGATATTTTTTAACGAGTTCAGAATGTTCCCGGACTGCTTCAGAGAATGAACAAAAAATTATACCGAGATCTTTAAGCTTACCTTTGAAAGTGGTGGCAACTGAGACACTATCGAAAACTGCATCAACTGCAACACCTGCAAATTGTTTCTGCTCTTCAAGCGGAATACCTAATTTTTCGTACGTTTTTAATAACTCGGGATCAACTTCATCTAAACTCTTCAGCCGATTTTGCTTTGGTGCTGAGTAATAAATTATGTCTTGATAATCAATCGGGGGATACTGAACATTTTGCCAATGCGGTTCTATCATTGTTTGCCAGTTACGATAAGCTTTCAACCGAAATTCCAGCAACCATTGAGGTTCATTTTTCTTTGCAGAAATAAATCGGATTATCTCTTCGTTTAATCCTTTCGGAGCGGTGTCCGATTCAATATCGGTTACAAACCCCCATTTGTATTCGCTTTCTCCGAGATTTTCAAATGTATCGGTGTTATTCATGCTCAAGCGACTTTCTTCTCAACTTTCGGCAATGCGAATTTCGGATAGTTGAGCATCCATGATTGGTGATCGATCGTTTTAAATATATTTCGTTGCACTAAAATCAAACCGATCTCTCTTGCCACGATCTCTGCTTTGTGATAAGATGTTTTTATCAGATGCTCTTCGAGAAACATTTTGGTCGCATAATGGAGATCTCTGAAAAAGAAATTAGAATTGTGTATAAATACAAATTTAGACTTTATGAATGTTAAATATTCTTCAAGATTATTAATTATAAAATCTAGATCTTTATTAACTTGAGGATTACTCATAGTACATCGGCTTTCTGTTTTTTAGTTTGAATGTTGACGAAGACTCTCTCAGCATTTTGATGTTCTTTATAACTTTATCAATAACATAATCAACTTCCTCTTCCGTAGTGAATCTTCCTAATCCGAATCTGATTGCGGAATGCAAACGATCCGGAGGTAATTTTAGAGCTTTCAAGACGTGAGATGGCTCGGGATCTCCTGTTGTGCATGCAGAGCCGGTGGAGACAGCAATATCTTTCATGCTCATCATTAGTGCGCTATTTTCGATATGATGAAAATTTATATTTAGATTATTGGGTAATCTGCGTTCGGGATCTCCGTTAAGCGAAATATCTTCAATATTTTCCTGAAACGCTTTCCACATTTTATCACGATACGATTTTAGACGTATGGTTTCTTCTTCCAAAACCTGTGATGATATCTCGATCGCTTTAGCGATTCCCACGATAGATGGAACATTAGGTGTCCCTGATCTGATTCCACGTTCATGACCGCCACCATCCATTTGCATCATCAATTTTACTTTCGGTCCAGAGGCGCGGACAAATAAAATTCCAATACCTTTGGGACCATATATCTTATGTCCGGAGAGTGACATCATATCGATATTCATTTTTTGAACATCAATGCGAAGTTTTCCGATTGCCTGAGCAGCATCGGTATGAAACAGTACATTCTTCTCGTGGCAAAGTTTACCTATTTCGGTGATATCTTGAATGGTTCCGATTTCGTTATTTGCCGTCATCACAGAAACTAGCATTGTTTTTGATGTGATTGATTCCGAGAGGAGGTTGAGAGATATTCTTCCATATTTATCAACCGGAAGATAGGTGATTTTGAAACCATGACGTTCCAGATTTTTACAAGAATCAAGAACAGCTTTGTGCTCAGTAGCCGCTGTTATGATATGGTCTCCCTTTTGTGCATATATTTCTGCTACACCTTTGATGGCGAGGTTGTTTGATTCTGTAGCACCGCTTGTAAATATTATTTCTTTTGGTAACGCTCCGATTGAATTGGCAACCGTCGTGCGAGATGATTCAACAGCTTCTTCAGCAATCCAACCGAATTGATGTTGGCGACTGGCAGGATTTCCGAATATTTCTCTGAAAAAAGGGAGCATAGCATCAAGCACACGCGGATCGACAGGAGTTGTTGAATGATAATCCATATAAATCGGTGTTTTCAAGAGAACATCTCCAACACGGTTAATTCATCTAAAACTTTATTAATATTGTTTTGCAACTTGACCAATGGATTTTTTATAGTGCATGTCGTATGAATATTGCAATCATCAGGTGTGCCTGCTTCACAAGCGACGATTGTTACGGCTGATTTACCTTCAATAGCATTAATAATTTCTGAGACGCGTATTTCTGCAGGATTTCGGGAAAGAACATAACCGCCGTTCACACCTTGATAAGATGAGATAAAATGTTCTTTAACTAACCGCTGCATTATTTTCGCGAGGAGTTCGTATGGTAATTGATATTTATCTGATATCTCCTTGGTAGTATAAATTCGGCCACGGTTACCGGTTGTCATGTGTCGAATCGCTATCAAGGCATATTCTACTTTTTTTGATAATTGGAACATATTTTTTTAATTTGAAATCGGACTAAACGAGTCTTATTTAAATCCAAAAAAAGATTCCGGTATGTCCGGAATCTTAATTTACAACATATAACGTCGATTATTAGTTCATACTGATTTTCATTCTCTTGTTTTCGGTCGCAACGGGACCGTGTAAGCTCACTTCAACCTTATCGAGATCGATATGAACAACTTCTTCGCAGTATGCACAAATTTTTGTGACTTGTCTATCAAAATTAATCGGGTTCCCGCAACACGGGCAACTGGTTATTACTAAACCAATAACTTTGGCTTTTGCCTTCACTGTAAATATATCCTTTCAGAAATGCTAAATAATACAAAAATCGCTTATATTCGTAGGAATAGCGCTTGTAAATATAAACAAAAAAAAACAAAAAACAATCCCTATTTGGAATTATTTTTTTTTAAGGTACGTTACATCACATTAGACGGTAGAAATCCAAAAAAGTTGACTTAAAATCATAAATTTCTTGCCATTATCTGTTTTTCTCACTATTTTAAACAATTATGAATATTGGAATTGCTTGTTATCCAACTTATGGCGGTAGCGGCGTTGTTGCCTCCGAACTTGGGAAATCCTTGGCTGAAAGGGGACATAAAATTCATTTTATTAGCTATGCAATGCCTTTTCGGTTGGAGGGATTCAGAGAAAATATATATTATCATGAAGTTGAGATTTCTAGTTATCCACTTTTCGATTTTCCTCTATACACTCCGGCACTTGCCAGTAAAATTGTTGAGGTTGCAAAGTTTGAAAAGTTAGACATAATCCATGCTCATTACGCCATTCCTCATGCTATAAGCGCTTATTTAGCAAAGCAAATTATAAACAATACTAATATAAAGATTGTTACCACGCTTCATGGAACAGATATTACCCTCGTCGGTCTGGAGCCAAGTTATTTGCCCGTTATGAAGTTCAGCATAGAGCAAAGCGATGCAGTGACGGCAGTATCCAGATTTTTAAAAGAGAAAACTTTAACGAGCTATCAAATCAAAAAGCCGATCACCGTGATACCAAATTTCGTGGATGGTTCCAAATACAGTCGTATTACTGACGAGCATGTACGCAAACAATTTGCTCCCAATGATGAAAAGATTCTAATTCACATATCCAACTTCAGACCGCTGAAACGAGTGGGTGATGTAATTAAAATATTTAATATTGTTCGCGGAAAAGTCAAATCAAAATTATTACTCGTCGGAGATGGTCCCGATAGATCAAGCGCCGAACAGCTGGCACGGGATCTTGGGATCGTGGAAGATGTAAAATTTTTAGGTAAGCAAGTAGAAATAATTCCACTTCTCTCAATCGCCGACCTGTTTCTTATCCCAAGTCAATCAGAGAGTTTCGGTTTATCGGCGCTCGAAGCGATGGCATGCGAAGTGCCCGTGGTAGCGTCTAGTGTGGGAGGACTGCCGGAACTAGTTATTCATGGAACAACAGGATTTATTTCTGAAATCGGTGATGTTGAGAGAATGGCCAAATATGCCGTTGAACTATTGACAAATGAAACTAAACATAAAATGTTCGCTGTTGCGAGCCGGAAGCGCGCACTTGATGAGTTCGAAGAACAAGGTATTGTGTCGCAATATGAAAATTTATATGAGAATATTCTCACTGATGAAACCAACCGCACGCAAGAGATTGCTGAATCTCGATAAAAATTTTTTTATTAACTGCTAATAATCCGCTCATTATGAGATCCATTGCATTTATTCTCTTTTTCACTTTATTTTTTGCAATCTACGGTTTAATTAATTATTACATCTTAATCCGCGGATATCAATCATTATCCCAAAATTCATTCTTCCGACCTTATTATTTAATCCTTTTTATAATTATATCATTATCATTTTTTATCGGACGGATACTTGAAAATTATTGGCTGAATCCAGTTAGCCGTACGTTCGTTTGGATTGGAGCATTCTGGCTGGCTGCGATATTATATTTTATTATTGGTATTTTACTTCTTGATTTCATACGATTGTTGAATCATTTTTTTTCTATATATCCAACCTGGGTACGAAACAACTACGAATCAGTTAAAGGATTGCTCGGCGGAGGAGTACTGGTCATTGTCTTATCTGTTTTAGGATTCGGATATTGGAATGCGACCGTAATCCAAATTAAAAATTTGCATTATGTAATTAAAAATAAATCTGCCGGTCTTCAACAGATTAAAATTGTCAGCATGTCCGATATCCATCTTGGATCTATCATCGGTAAATCTAAATTCGATGCCATAGTTGAGAAAATAAATTCGTTGAATTCCGATATAGTTCTATTACCCGGCGACATTCTCGATGAAGATCTCGCTCCGGTTATCAAGGAAAATGTTGGAGAAAGTTTGAGAAAGATAGAATCCCGTTACGGAATATTCGCGGTTACAGGAAATCATGAATATATCGGAGGAGTTGAGGAGGCATGCAAGTATTTAGAATCAAATAATGTCCGAGTATTGCGCGATGAGGCAGTAAATATAAATAATACTTTATATTTAATCGGCCGTGAAGATCGTTCTATCAATAGATTCGGGAAAAAGAAGCGCATATCACTTAACGAATTAATGAAACCTATCAATAAATCATATCCTGTTGTATTAATGGATCATCAACCTTTCGATCTTCAAGAAGCAGCACATAACGGAATCGATCTTCAGCTTTCGGGGCATACTCACCACGGACAATTATGGCCCCTCAATTTTATCACGGAGATGGTTTATGAAGTGAGTTGGGGAGAGGAGTCGATCGGTAACACCTTATATTATGTTTCGTGCGGAGTTGGAACATGGGGACCGCCGGTTCGCACGGGTAATCGACCTGAGATTGTACAAATTATTCTCGATTTTCAAAATAGTTAAAAGCATGTCGACGGGAGGATAAAAAAACCTAATAATCCATCGTTCAGTTTGATCTATTCAGCTAGGATTCATTCAATTTTTGCAAATGAATAGTAGAGATTCTTGATAAAGTGATGAAAAACTCGTATTTTCATTTAGAATTTATTATAGACAACAATCACATAAGGAGAAATAATGAATAAAAAAACGCAAAACGCGTGGAAAAAACATAGAAAAAATATCCAGCGTGTCAAAGCGAAACGGAAATCGATGATTGCTGCAGGCAAAAAAGCCCAGGCAACCGCCGCTCAATAATTTTAAGGGTATCGGTTTGATACCCTTTTTATTTTTTGTAAAGAGTCATCAATAAGATGATTT
This sequence comes from Ignavibacteriales bacterium, assembly GCA_016214905.1. NCBI lineage: Bacteria > Pseudomonadati > Ignavibacteriota > Ignavibacteria > Ignavibacteriales > Ignavibacteriales bacterium. The sequence continues at coordinate 426,230 of JACRMQ010000006.1, forward strand.
ACAACTTCAAAAACTGTTCGTTTGATTTCTCTAAGCGGACATATTTGATGGGAATATTAAACGTAACTCCCGACTCATTCTCTGACGGTGGTAAATTTAATAGCATCGATGGCGCTGTGAAGCATGCCCTAAAGATGGTGGATGAAGGTGCTGATATCATTGATGTCGGCGGGGAATCAACACGCCCCGGCTCTGCACAAATTTCGGTGGAAGAGGAATTAAATAGAATTCTGCCGGTGGTAGAACAATTAGTGAGACTCTCAAACGTCCCGGTATCAATCGATACTTATAAATCAGATGTGGCGGAACTTGCGCTTAAGGCAGGTGCGCTGATTGTTAACGATATCTCGGGACTTCATTATGATCCCAAAATGGCTTCGGTAGTTTCAAAATTAAATGGTTCGCTCATTATCATGCATATCAAAGGGACACCCAGAACTATGCAAATGAATCCTGAGTACATCAATTTGATCGCTGAAATTAAATCTTATTTAGAAACGAGCATCAATTTAGCGGTGGCAGGCGGAGTTAAACAAATTATTATTGATCCCGGAATTGGTTTTGGGAAAACAGTTGAGCACAATTTAAACATCATTAAGCATCTGAAAATGTTTTCGGATTTAGGATATCCTATTATGACCGGACCTTCGAGGAAATCTTTTATCGGGAAAATACTGAATGTTGATGTTGACGACAGATTAGAAGGAACCGCCGCGGCAGTTGCCGCCTGCGTAATGAATGGCTCCAATATCGTGCGAGTTCATGATGTCCGGGCTATAAAACGTGTTGTTAGTCTAATAGACGCAATATGCAAAAACTAACCTTGGTAAATAATGGAATTATTTAAAATAGGTTTTCTAACCATCACGATTGTGGATGTCTTCGACATCCTTCTTGTCTCGTTTATATTTTACCGCCTGTACATGGTAATGCGGGGAACAGTGGCGGCGCAAATATTCGTCGGCCTTATCCTTATTCTCGGCTTTTCATTCATCGCTCAGGCGAGTAATCTGAAGGCTATGAACTGGATCCTGCGAACGCTCACGGATATTTGGGTTATTGCTTTCATTGTTCTTTTCCAACCTGAACTTCGCCGGCTTCTCATCTTACTTGGAAGAAATAGAATTGTCCGCTCATTCATTAAATTAGATGTAGAAGAATCTATCGAGGAGATAGTAGGTGCATCTGCGGAGCTTGCGCGCAAACACCATGGAATGTTGGTTGTTATCGTCCGCTCAACCGGAATCCGAACTTTTGTCGATACCGGAACACCGTTGCAGGCGCGAATCAGCAAAGCCCTTCTCGTATCAATTTTTAATCCCCGTTCACCTCTGCACGATGGAGCGGTAGTAGTGCATGATAGAATTATCGAAGCAGCACGAGTAACATTACCTTTATCGCAAACCTCAACTATCGGAGATACGGTTTTAGGAATGAGACACAGAGCCGCACTGGGAATATCTGAGCAAGCGGATGTTATCGTTGTTCTTGTTTCGGAGGAAACCGGTAAAATATCGATAACAGATAATGGCATTCTTATACGCGGACTTACAACGCAAGAGCTTCGCCACGAACTTTACACGCGTTTATCTCTGATGCCGCAAAAGTCAGCAAAATCGGTTTGGAAGATTTTAAAGTCACAGCAATAGTAAGCATTCAATTAAAATGATTCAAAGGAAATTACCGAATAAATCTCCACGATTCGATTTTGAACGCGATGAGATGATTGCCCTAATCCGACAAAGGGGAATTGAAGATGAAAGACTTCTCAAAGCGATGGCGCTTGTTGATAGACGTGATTTTGTCCAAGCCGCTCTTCTAAACCGCGCGTATGATGATTGTGCTCTGCCGATAGGTCATTCTCAAACAATATCTCAACCATATACGGTCGCTTTTATGACGGAGGCGCTTGAAGTTAAGCCGGGCAAGAAAATTTTGGAGATCGGAACCGGTTCAGGTTACCAGGCAGCGATATTAGCCGCTATGGGTGCGCGTGTTTATACGATCGAGCGGAACATGGATTTGCTAAATGGCGCCAGAAAAGTATTCGAACATCTGAAATATAATATTGTATCAAAATGCGGTGACGGCACAATTGGTTGGAAAGAATTTGCACCATACGACGGTATTATTGTTACGGCAGGTGCCCCTGAAGCCCCGCAACCACTTCTTGATCAATTAGCGGATGGAGGTATACTTGTAATTCCCGTAGGGGATAAAGATATTCAATCAATTCAAATCTCTGTCAGACACGGAGAAAAATTACAAACGCGCATGGCTCATGGATTTAAATTTGTTCCACTCATTGGAAAAATCGGATGGAAATAATCTGAGTTGTGAGTTATGAGTTTTGAGTCTTTCCCCTCATTTAATCAAAATTTGAAAAAACAACGGAATGTACTGGTAATTTTAGGTGCGACTGCATCCGGGAAAACACCTGTATCCCTCATCATCGCTAAAAAAATAAATTGCGAAATAATTTCTGCCGATTCCCGTCAGATTTATAAAATGATGGATATCGGAACTGCGAAACCTACTTTGGACGAATTGAAATCTGTCTCACATCATTTCATCGATCGGTTGTTACCCGATCAAAATTTCAACGCGGGTGAATTCGGTAAGCAGGGGCGACTGATTATTGATGAAATATTCAGCAAAGGGAAAATACCTTTAGTGGTAGGCGGGTCAGGATTGTACATCCGCGCATTGATTGATGGTTTTTTTGATGGACCTTCCGCGGATTCTTCTATTAGAGAAGAATTATATCGTCGGCTCGAAGTTGAAGGAGGGGAAATCCTTTTGGAAGAATTAAGACAAATCGATCCAACCTCGGCATCTCGCATGCTTCCAACAAATACTCGAAGGATTGTGCGCGCGTTGGAAGTATTTAAAACAACCGGCATTCCTATATCTGAAATGCACAAATCCAAAATCGATATTAACTTCCATCCGGTATTTGTCGGATTAAATTGGAATCGAAAAAAATTATACGACCGAATAAATAAGCGGGTTGAATTAATGTTCCAATCAGGTCTGATTGATGAAGTGAAACAGTTGAGAGCCAAGGGTTATTCCTCAACATTGAATGCTCTTCAAACTGTAGGATATAAAGAAGTGTTTGATTATTTAGATAATAGAACAGATTACAATCGAATGGTTGAACTTATCAAACAAAATTCCCGTAGATACGCGAAGCGGCAATTGACATGGTTTCGGCACGATGAGCGGATAAAATGGTTTGATGTAAATTGTGAAGACGATTTTGAAAAAATTGGCTTGGAAATAACAAAATATTTTATTAAATCATTTAAAGTTTAATGATAAATGTGGTTTTGCAGAAATGAAAAAACCCGCAGAGTTATCTGCAGGTTTTATGGTCGGGGCGGGCGGATTTGAACCGCCGACCTCTTGGTCCCGAACCAAGCGCTCTAGCCGGGCTGAGCCACGCCCCGTAAATCTTGTATCAAAATAAGAAGATTTCATAAAATAACCAAACAAAATATGAATATACTTATTGCTGAAGATAACCTGTCGCATCAAAAAATCACAGAATACATACTCAAAAAGAATAATGTTCCTGCTAAATATTTTGTTGTGCGAGACGGTCAGGAGGTTTTAGATTATCTTTTCCATAAGAATAATTATATTGATTCCGAAAAGTATCCGATTCCAAACCTGATACTTCTCGATCTGAACCTTCCCAAGCGCGATGGCCGTGAGGTTTTGAAATTAATTAAGGAAGATACATCTTTAAAAAATATTCCAATTGTAATTGTAAGCACTTCCGATCGTGAAGAAGATTTAAACTACGCCACGCAGATGGGAGTTGTAGGATATATCAGCAAATCAATCGGCTTTGATAACTTTAGCGTGGAGCTGGGGTCTGTGATTAAATACGCTAAGTAATCTTTAATAAATTATTCATAATAAAAAGAGAGGATCCTATGAGGTTTATTGCCACTATTCTATTATTACTTTCTGTATTTTGTGGATGTAAGAAAGATCCAACATCCAGTAATCAAAATGCTGTCCCGGTAGATCCAAATAAACCTAACGCGAACAAGAATATCATTCTTGAAGTCAAGAATGGTGATTATGCAATGATTAATGTTTTTACGATTACGCTTGAAGGGATTGACGGTAATATTATTTTATCCGGGATTGTGAATAATGAATATGCAATTTTAAAAGTCAAAAAAACGGAGAATCAATTTGGATGAAAAATTCACCGTTCATGATTAAAAATATTGTTCGTCTTCCTTCTTCCAATTCCGTATTCCCGTATGGAATAGTTACCATTGGTGATGTAAGTAATGGGATAGGTTTCATAATATATGATGATAATGGAAATATTGTTAATGAAAACTATATATCCTTGCCCGATTATAAAATTTGGACAAACTCTGTTGGTGTACTAAACTCGACAAATGACTCAGTAAAGTTTGCAGGATGTGGTAAGATCCAAGCCACCGGAAATAACAATTGGTACGCCTTTTTAATCAATTTTACCCTACTTAAGGATGGCGGTATAAAAATAGATACAAGTAAGATTTTTGTCAACATCCGTTTCGATCTAAAAGGTATGGTAATAAATAAAGATTCTTTAGGATTGAAATATTATTTTTCTGGCGAGTTGAGAAATTGGGATTCATCAATGTATTCACCTTTCGTTTGCCGAGTGAATGATTCGTTAGAATTCGATTGGCATAAGTATATCTCCTCAGGTAGTTTAAAAAATCCTAGGTTGGAGAATGATCAACTTTTAGAATATGATAATTCTCTGATTATTGTTGGGAATTATGAGGTTGAAAAAAACAAGAATTCTAAAAGTACCGGATATTGGTCTTCGGGATTTCTGGCTTCTTATGGAAAAGATGGAACAATGAAGTGGATAAAATCACAGCCAATCACTGATTACGATGATGTTTTTTTATCTGCTAAGATTAATCAAAATTATCTTTTTGTTACTGGCTTTTGTGCAGCCGGGTTAAACACTTTAACAGGAAACTATGCTGGTTTAGGATTGTTAATGAAGTATAATCTTAGTAACGGAGAGCAGATATGGGCGATGAAGATAGGGCAAGATTATTATCAGTCGGGTATAAATGCAGTTAGCATTCAATCTGCTCATGCTTATGTAGCTGGCTGGGCAAACCTATATACTTTAATAATGGGTTGTAAAAGTTGGTATGCGGATATAGATATAAGTAAACCTCCACTAGGAAAAGTGGATGATCATTTTAATAAGGAATTTATTTTGACGCCATCCAATAGTTACAATAAAATGAATAAGATGTTATTATTGAGATAGCATTGCCGATCTAATTAATCCCCAATAATAAATTCTTATATGCCGATTTACGAAAGTGAGTCGGCATCTTCTTTTTGAATCTCTTGCAGGAAATTCGTATACTTAATCGGAAAATAAAATATGACAAATATTCTTGCAATTATTGGTCGACCGAATGTCGGCAAATCAACTCTCTTTAACCGAATTCTCGGCGCCCGCGATGCCATTGTGCACGATGAACCGGGTGTGACACGCGATCGTTTGTATGCAATTTCCGACTGGGCGGGTAAGCAATTCACTCTCATAGATACCGGCGGTTACGTTCCGAACTCTGAAGACCTTTTCGAACGCGCTATACGAGAACAAGCCGAGATTGCCATAAGTGAGGCCGATAGCGTTATCTTTCTTGTTGATGCCACTACAGGTGTCACAACCCTCGACGAAGAAATTGCTACGATCATTCGTAAGGCTAATAAAAAAATTCATCTTGTAGTGAACAAAGTCGATAGCGATAACCGTGAACGAGATGCGGCTCAATTTTATAAGTTGGGTTTAGGTGAGCCCATAACGATCTCAGCATTACTTGGGAGAAAAATTGGGGATTTCCTTGACGAGGTGACAAAAGAATTTAAAACTTCCGATGAAGATCAAGACGACAAAAGGTTGAAACTTGCAGTTATCGGTAAACCGAACGTTGGTAAGTCATCTTTTGTTAATGGGGTACTGGGCAAAACGCGCCAGATTGTTACACCGATCCCCGGCACCACTCGAGATTCAATCGACTCGGTTCTTAAATATGAAAAAGAAGAAATCATTCTCATTGATACTGCCGGTTTGCGGCGAAAAAGTAGAGTAAAGGAAAATGTGGAGTTCTATAGTGCACTCCGTTCGCTCAAAAGTATAGAGCGATGCAATGTAGCGATATTGATGGTAGATGTCGAGGCAGGTATCGATAAGCAAGACCTCCGGATTCTTGAAGATGTGATAGAGCGGAAGCGCGGAGTTGTGTTTGCCGTGAATAAATGGGATACAATTGAAAAAAACGATCAGACCGCCCGTCATTTTGAAAAATCTATAAAGTCATTTCTCCGTGTGTACGATTATATACCTGTAATATTTATTTCCGCGCTCGAGAAACAACGCATCTTCAAAACAATAGATATGGCAAAAGCAGTTTTCGCGGAACAAACAAAACGTATATCGACGAACAAGTTGAACAATTTATTGCAGCGCGATATTCAACAAAAACCTCCGGCCGCAAAATCAGGTAAAGAAATCAAAATCAATTACATTACGCAGGTAAAAACCAATCCTCCCGCGTTTAGTTTTTTCGTGAATGAACCGAAGTTGATTGAAGAGAAGTATAAGCGCTTTTTGGAGAATCGGTTAAGAGAACATTTCAAATTTGTAGGTGTCCCAATATCATTATATTTTAAAAAGAAAAATAAATGATGCTACCAATCCTCACATTATTCATCAGCTTAATGATCAGATTATATCATTCAGAAAAATGAATTTGAAGAGTAGACGAATAATTGTTGTGGGTGGACTTGCGGCAGGTCCAAGCGCGGCAGCGAAAGCCAAACGAACCAATCCAAATGCCGAAGTAAAGATGTATGAGGCATCGGAATCTATTTCATACGCTATCTGCGAAACGCCTTATTTGATAGGTGGTTTGATAGAAGGTGAATCAAGATTAGAAGTATATTCTCCCGAAAAATTTCAAAAAGAAAAAGGGGTCAGTGTCCATACCTCGCACCTTGTCGAAAAAATTATATCTTCTAAACATAAAATTATTATCCGTGATCTACGTTCCCGAGATGTTTTTGAGGAAGGGTACGATAAACTGATAATCGCAACCGGGTCGTGCTCACGACGATTGGGCATGGAGGGAGAGAGTTGCAGAAACGTGTTCAGCTTAAAATATCGCAACGATGCTTTAAATATCTTAAATTTCTTGAAAACCGAGAAACCTAAATCGGCTGTGATAATTGGCGGTGGATATGTGAGTATGGAAATTGTCGAAGCGCTTCGATTGAGAAATATTGAAGTTACAATGCTTCATCAATTAAAACTTCCAATGGAAGGACTCGAACAGGAAACTCGCGAGAGGGTTTTGACTGAGCTTAATAATAACGATGTTCAATTCATCCCCAATGTTAAGATTGAAGCGCTCCAGCAGGAAGCAGCAGGTTTAGTGAAACATGTTATTACAGATCGAGGTTCATTTGAATCGGATATGGTGATAATCTCGATAGGGGTTTCACCGAACACAGATTTGGCGCGGGATGCAAACATTCGGATTGGAACATTTGGAGGAATCATCACGGATGAACGGCAGCAGACAAGTGCAGATGATATTTATGCCGCTGGTGATTGCTGTGAAGTGAAAAATATAGTTACCGGAAAACAAATTTACCTCCCGTTAGCAACTGTCGCGAGCAGGTCAGGGTGGGTTGCAGGTGAGAATGCTGCCGGCGGGCGCGCAACATTCAAAGGCGCTATCAGAGCGATGGCTGTGAAGATATTTAATTTGCACGTCGCTCAAGTCGGAATCGGTTCCGAAGAAGCGTCGCATTACGGATATAAAACTATAACGGAAATTGTAAATGCCCGATCGAAGAATAAGTTAATGCCGGGCAGCGAAGAAGTGGTCATCAAATTTATCGTCGACAAACCAAGTGGTCGATTGTTGGGCGCGAATTTATTTAGTTGCTGCGGGGCATTTCAGCGGGCGAATACGCTGGCAGTGGCAATTCAGCAAAAAATGACTATCGATGAAATATCGCGTCTCGATTTGATCTATGCGCCGCCATTCTCGCCGTTATGGGATCCGATTCTTATCGGAGCAAATCAAATAAAGAAAAAATTATTACTGTAATCATAAATAAATGGATTAAAACAATCTACCCAAAATAATAAAGGATCATATGAAGAAACCGATTATTATTTCCCATCCATTAGTAAAACGAGATCTATCAATATTACGAGACAAAAATACTTCGAGTCCAACTTTCCGTGCAGTGCTAAGAAGAACCGCAAGTTTGATGGCATATGCCGTTACCGAAGATTTAATACTTCGGAAGAAAAAAATCGTTACACCGCTCGAAAAAACTATCGGATACGAAATAGTTGAACAAACGATACTCGTACCAATATTACGCGCAGGTTTGGGACTTGTGGGTGGTTTTGTTGAAATATTACCGAACGCTCGTGTTGGTCACATTGGTATGTACCGGGACGAGGAAACTCTGAAGCCGGTTGATTATTATTTAAAACTTCCGAAGAATCTGAAGGACGCACTTGTATTGATTCTTGATCCGATGCTCGCAACAGGTGGAAGTGCCGAAGCGGCAGTTACAGTGTTAAAGGAAAAAGGAGCGCGAAAAATACGCTTCGTAAGTTTGGTTGCATCACCCGAAGGTGTGCGGATATTATCTAAAGCTCATCCTGATGTTCGAATCTATACATGTGCATTGGATCGGAAATTGAACGATCGCGGCTACATATTACCGGGATTGGGAGATGCGGGCGATAGAATTTTCGGGACGGGTGAATAGAACCGATTGTCAAATTGGGAGCAAATATTCACACGATAGTTGCTTGACATTCATCCAGCATCAGATTATATTGGGTAAGAGCAAGTACTAAATAATGAACGACTTAGAGTCGGGAAAAACAACTGATGCGTGATGGAATTTATAAAAAGAAATTAGAAGATTTACTGGTGGCTTGCCGGAAGAATCTAAGGTCGGTAAACGAAGACCTGATTCGTCGGGCATTTCAATTCAGTTTAGAAGCGCATAAAAATAACGTGCGTGCATCGGGTGATCCGTTTTTTAATCACCCTTATGAAGTTGCGCTCGTAGTTGCGAAAGAAATTCCGCTCGATGATGTATCTGTTGCAAGCGCATTAATGCATGATGTAGCCGAAGACACAGAATTTACAATCAAAGATATCCGTCACGAATTCGGAGATACTATCGCCGAAATTGTTGACGGTGCTACCAAAATTTCGGATATCTTCAGATCCCACGAAGTTACTCAAGCCGAAAATTACCGCAAGATGCTCCTTTCCATGGTGAACGATATTCGCGTTATGTTACTCAAGTTTGCAGACCGTTTACACAATATGCGGACGTTGGAGTATTTGCCGGACGAGAAACAAATCCGGCTGGCGAAGGAAACACTCGATATCTACGCGCCTTTCGCGCATCGTTTTGGTTTGGCGAAAATTAAATGGGAGTTGGAAGATTTATCTTTCAAATACCTTCACCCTTCGGAGTACGAGGAAATTGCTCATAAATTAAAATCGAAAAGGAAGGAACGCGAATCATATATAAAAAAATTCATCCAACCTATTGAAAAAAGAATGAAAGAGGAGGGGATGAAGTTTGAGCTTGAAGGGAGGCCTAAGCATTTTTTCAGCATCTTCAACAAAATGAAAGCGCGTAATAAACCCTTTGACGAAATATACGATCTTTTTGCAGTCCGCGTAATACTTGATACTGATAACTCCAATGATTGCTTTACTGCGTACGGCGTGCTCACATCTATTTACATGCCGATACCTGAAAGATTTAAAAATTATATTTCCGTTCCCAAAAAAAACGGATATCAATCTATTCATGCTACCGTTGTTGGTCCCGAAGGCAGAATGGTTGAAGTGCAAATAAGAACTCGTGCAATGCACGAAGTGGCTGAAAAAGGTGTGGCGGCGCACTGGAAGTATAAAGAAAACCTTAACACGCTCGATGAAGAATTGGAGAACTGGATTACATGGGTGCGTGAAATATTCGATCATGCCGAGGATGAAGCCCCCGCGAAACAGTTGATGGAAAGTTTCAAGCTGACGCTGTATCAGGATGAAATATATTTATTCACTCCAAAAGGCGAATTGCGTATTCTACCCAAAGGCGCCACACCGGTCGATTTTGCGTATGCGGTGCACAGCAACATAGGCGATCATTGTCTTAGCGCGAAAGTGAACGGCAAAATAGTTTCGTTGAATCATCAGTTGCGAAGCGGTGATCAGATCGAAATAATAACTTCTAAGAATCAAACCCCGAAACCTGATTGGGAAAAATTTGTTATAACTCATAAAGCGAAGCAACACATTCGTAAATGGGTAAAGGAAGAGGAACGGAAAGAAATAATTTCCGGAAAAGAAATATGGGAAAAAAGATCGAAGAAGTTTAAGCTTCATATCAATGATGATGATCTTGCGGAGATTCTGAGAGAGATGAAAATCGCCGATTTGAAAGATTTCTTTATCAGAATTCATCGTGTGGATATTGATGCGGACAAGATCGTTAAAGAGATAGACCAAAAATTAAAACATCCACCGGCGGAGGGGGTTAAAGATGAAAAAGTTGAAGGATTGTTCAATAAATTTTTAACTACTGCGAGAAATATTACCGGTGGTATTACACTTTTCGGAAGTCATGATAAATTTCTTCATAGCTATGCAAAGTGTTGTAATCCGATACCGGGAGATGATATCGTCGGATTCGTTACGCGTGGGGAAGGGGTCAAAATCCATTTGAAATCGTGCCACAACTTAATCTCGATGTCGACAAATGAGCCGCAGCGTCTCGTTGATGTCGGATGGCCCGCAACGGAGACAGGTGAGTATTCCGCCGCTATATATTTACGCGGTGAAGATCATGCAGGTATGTTGAATGAAATAACACATTCTATTTCCTCATACCAAAATACTAATATCAGGGCTGTGAGGATTGACGTCCATGGTCATAATTTTGAAGGAACAATAATATTAAGCGTAAAAAATAAAGATCACCTTGAAAGGATCATCGAGAAGCTGCGAAAGATCGAAGGGATCCACCGGGCAGATCGGATGATAGAATAAGGAAAAAGGATGATGGAAATAGAATCAAAAAGGATAAAAACATTTACGAAGCGCGATATAGTTAAACGCGTTGCGCGCACACACGGATCTGATTTAACAACAACAGCAAAATGGGTAGATGATATATTTTCAGCGATACGTGATATTATGATGACCGCCGATCCGGTGCTCAGAATAGAAGTGAGAGATTTCGGAGTGTTCGAAGTGAAACAAACAAAATCGAAACCAAAAGCCCGAAATCCAAAATCAGGTGAGATTGTGCAAGTACCCCCTCGGCGTAAAACTCATTTTAAGCCGAGCAAGCTGTTAAAGAAATTCTTGTCCCAGCCGCTTGATACTGCAGTAACAGGTTAACAAGAAGACATCAAATAGATGAGTGATCTGCGAAGAATAATATGCTTCGATTATGGCTCGAAGCGAATAGGTGTTGCGATAAGTGATCCAATGGTGATCATTGCTCAACCTCTTTGTTTTATCGAGAATAAAATTAATTTTATTGGTCAAATTGAAAACTTAATCAATGAATATCTGCCTCAAGAAATTGTAATTGGATATCCTTTAAATCTGAAAGGAGAACAAGGACAAAAAACAAAAGAGGTTGATCAATTTATTGTGTTGTTGGAAAAACATTTTACACTTCCATTAATAAAATGGGATGAGAGATTTACAACTCAAATCGCGACGAACTCGATGCGGGAAATGAACTTGACAAAGAAGAAGCGCGAATCAAGGCAGAACATAGATGCCATGGCGGCTGCACTTATTCTTCAGGGTTATTTAGATTACCGGAAATCCAGATGAACAGGTCGAAGTTGGTGAATATTCTAAAAATATTGTGGCAATGGATCAAGACGCATAAATTAATAACCATAATTATTTTATTCTTATTTTATGCTCTAATTGAATATATGCGGCTCCCGGATCGGGAAGATATTCGAAGTTTAAAAAAACAAACTCCGAAGGTAACCGCATTGATGGATGCTCGTCGTGAAGATGCCAACGATGACGGTAAAAAATACTTCATTAAACAACAAACAATACCGCTCAATCAGATATCAATTCATCTTAAACACGCAGTGATCGCAGCTGAGGACGGAGCGTTTTATGAACACGAGGGTGTTGATTGGTATGAAGTGAAAGAATCACTCAAGAAGGATATCGCAAAAGGAAGATTTGCCCGGGGTGCAAGCACTATCACCCAGCAATTGGCAAAAAATATTTATTTATCCATATCAAAAAATCCTGTGCGGAAAATCAAGGAAATATTCATTGCGTGGATGATGGAGGATGAATTATCAAAATCGAGGATCCTGGAATTATATTTGAATTTAATCGAATGGGGAGACGGAATATTCGGAATTGAATCTGCTTCATTGATATATTTTGGAAAACATGCCTCCGATTTATCTCGCGAGGAAGCGGCAAGTTTAGCAGCGGTTATTCCCAGTCCGCTAAAGCATAAACCGAATGTCGAAAGCAGATATCTTAAATACAGAAGGAAGATCGTTCTTGCCCGTATGTCGGCACGTGGCTGGTAAGATGAGATGAGTGTTATGAATTATCGTGATGTTAAATTAATGATAGAAGAGGGTGAAGGATTTATGCTTGAGTTCAAGCGGCGAATATCCTCACCCGAAAAAATCGCAAGGACAATCATTTCACTGGCGAATACAAAAGGCGGCACGATATTATTCGGTGTCGATGATGATGGTTCTATTGTGGGTGTTGAAAGTGAAAAGTCGGAAATTGAGTTGATCGAAATAGCCGGACGTGATTTCAGTGATCCAAGAATTGAACCGTTGATCCAAATTGTTCCATTCGACGGGAAGGATGTAATAGTGTGCTATATCCCCGAAAGCCGCACTAAGCCGCATTATTTTCTCGGACCGGTGGATCAGGCGAATGGTGAAAATACTCGTGTCTATATCCGTGTAAACGATAAGACGATGATGGCAAGTAAAGAAGTTATTAAAATACTTAAAGATGAAAATCCCGATTCACCTCCTCTGAAAGTCGCCATCGGTGAAAATGAAAAAAGGTTATTTGCTTATCTCGAAACCAAAGAGCGAATCACTGTTCGTGAGTTCGGGAGATTGGTGAACATTAGCGACAGACGTGCATCGCGCATTCTGGTAAGTCTTGTGCGAGCAGGTGTTGTGCGAATCCATACACATGAAAAAGAAGAATATTATACTCTTGCTCACGATGTCCAATATTAAAATAATAGGATGAAAAAAGTGAAATCAAAAAACGATGAAAATAGAAACCATCTTTTAAGTTTAATTTTTGATTCAATCAGTGATTTAATTTCAATTATCGATATTAATGGAAAAAGAATTTCGGTAAACCGTTCGCTTCAGCTTCTGCTTGGCAAAGAGAAGATGATTGATGGAAGTTCATTCTTAACGGAAGTGCATCCGGATGATAAGAATACGGTTGAAAAAGCGTTTAAAAATATCTTAAAAACAAAAAAACAAATTCATGTTACATATCGGATTATACTTTCGAAAAATAATATCCGTAATCTTGATACGATATTAACACCGGTAAATTCGAGGGATGGTGAACTTGAAAAAATTATTTCCATATCAAGGGATGTCACCGAGAAATATGAATCGGATAATCAAATACGACTTCTTGCACACGCAGTCAGTTGTACGAAAGATTCATTTATCCTGACCGATTTAAAAAATAATCTCCTCTTCGTTAATCCGGCAACATCCAAGATGTATGGTTACACCGATGATGAATTGATAGGGAAGAATATCGATCTTATAATATCACCCAAGAACCGCAGTAGTATTACAGATGAGATAGATCGATCCACATTCAACGGTGGATGGAATGGAGAATTGATTCATCGACGAAAAGACGGAACCGAACTTCCGGTTGAAATGTGGACTTCGGTGGTTCCGGACGATAAGGGAAATGTTGTAGCAATCGAATGGATATCGCGTGACATAACCAAACGAAGTGATGTACAGGAGCAACTAAGAGAAACAGCGGCGCGATTGCAATTGATGATGGATAATTTGAATATTCTTGCATTCGAATTGGATTCTGAAGGCAAGTTTATACTCTCACGGGGAAGAGGCTTAAATCAAATCAATCTCCGACCGGATGAACTTCTCGGGAAATCAGCTTATGAGCTGTATCAGAATAACATTGAGTTGAAAACTATGCTTGATAAAGCTCTCGCCGGCGAGAATGTACAAGTTGATCTTGAGTTAGGAGGATACATTTGGAATACGAACTTATTGCCTCTGAAAGATAAGAATGAAAAAGTTATTAAGATATTCGGAACTGCGATCGATGTTACCGCCCGGAAGACCGCCGAGGATGCCCTGCGGAGCGAATCGGAACTATTACACTCATTGATGGATACAATACCTGATACCATTTATTTTAAGGATACTGAATCCCGGTTCACTAGGATTAATAAAGCCCAAGCAGAAGTACTCGGATTAGTCAACGTTGAAGATGCGATTGGAAAAACCGATGCGGATTATTTCATCGAGGAGCACGCTGCGATTACAAGGAAGGATGAAATATCGGTAATAAGAGATGGAAAAAAGACATTAGGCAAACTTGAAAAAATTATTTTAAAATCCGGCAAACTTCATTGGTTTACAACATCGAAAGTGCCTTTACGCGATAAAACAGGGAAAATCATCGGGCTCGTTGGAAGTTCTCGTGATATAACGAACCTTAAACAAGCGGAAGATATCGAACTTGCTTTATACAGAATAGCGGAAGAAGCGCATTCATCACGTGATCTCAACAATTTATTTTCAACAGTTCACGCCATTATCGGTGATTTGATGTACGCGAATAATTTTTTCATTGCCTTGTATGATGCTGAACATGATAAACTCAGCTTTCCTTACTGGGTAGATGAAATAGATACACCACCGAATGAAGGTACTGCCGGCAGAGGATTGACCGCATATGTATTGCGTCATGGTAAATCGCTTCTCTGCGATCAAAAGTTATCCGATGAATTGGAAAGTCAAGGCGAAGCGGAACTTGTAGGAGTTCCCTCCCCAATTTGGCTCGGTGTGCCGCTGATAGTCGAGGGTAAAACGATTGGAGCCATGGTTGTTCAGCATTATTCCGATCCTACTGTGTACACAGAGCGAGAATTACACATACTCGAATTTGTATCAAGTCAGGTTGCAAAATCAATCGAACGTAAGCAGGCACAAACCGCTCTAAAAGAGAGCGAAGATCGGTATCGTGCGTTCGTAACTCAAAGCACTGAAGGAATCTGGAGATACGAATCGACCGAGCCGATAAGTATAAAACTTACGCCTAGTGAGCAGGTAAATTTATTTTTGAAAACTGCCTTTATAGCCGAGTGTAACGACGCGATGGCTCAGATGTACGGTTTTTTGAAATCTGAAGAATTTATTGGAACAAAATTAAGCAATATGCTAGATCCGACTGATACTAGAAATACCGACATGCTGAAGTTATTTATCGAATGCGGATATCGGTTGACCGGTGCCGAGTCGAGAGAAATCGATAAATTTGGCAACGCGAAAATATTCTTGAATAATTTCGTCGGAGTTGTTGAAAACGGATTATTTAAAGGTGTATGGGGCACGCAAACTGATATTTCGGAACGACGACATGCCGAAGAACTTATAATCCACTCAGAAGAAAAATACCGTACTTTGTTTGAAGAATCCCAAGATGCGATATTGCTGACAACTCCTGATGGGACATTGCTCGATATTAATCAGGCTGGTATTGATTTATTCGGCTATTCTTCGCGTGACGAGATGCTTAAGTTAAAAGATGCAGATATACTTTATTTTAATCCGGATGACCGTGATTTATTCATCGGGCGTTTGGAACAGTATAAATTTGTGAAAGATTTGGAAGTCACAATCCGGCGGAAAGACGGAGAGAAAAGATTCGTTCTTGAAAATGCTTCCGCTGTTTTCAATAATGAAGGAAATGTAACTGCCTACCGATCATTCCTCCGAGATATAACCGAGAGAAAATATCTTGAAGATCAACTACGGCAAGCACAAAAAATGGAAAGTATCGGGACGTTAGCGGGTGGAATCGCCCATGATTTTAATAATATTCTTGGGATTATTCTCGGATATACATCGCTTCTTCAAAAAGGGACAACTGATCAGCAGCGTGTTTCGCAGAATCTCGAGACAATTAAACGAGCGGTTCAGCGCGGTGCCGATCTTGTTCGCCAATTGTTAACATTCGCTCACAAAGGAGAACCCGAATTATCTTCGGTTAATATAAACGATATCGTAACCGAACTTGTTAAGATATTGAATCAAACATTTCCCAAGACGATAAGAATTGAAAGCAAATTATATCATCAACCTCCGTTTGTAATCGCAGATTCGAGTCAACTGCATTTAGCATTACTCAATCTGTGCGTCAATGCCCGCGATGCGATGTTAGAGAACGAGCGAGGAATCGGCGATGAAGGCGTATTGATTCTTCGTACCGACGTTGTTGCTCTGGAAAATATTATTCAGAAATATCCGAAAGCCAAAGCGAAACATTATATAAGTATCAGCGTGACGGATAATGGAATTGGAATGGATGATGAAACACGAAATAGAATTTTTGAACCATTCTTCACGACTAAAGAACTTGGAAAAGGAACCGGACTTGGTTTGGCAGTAGTATATGGCGTAATCAATAGCCACCAGGGAATTGTTGAGGTGGAAAGTACTAAAGGTGTTGGTACTACATTTACGTTATATATTCCGGCAGTCGAATCTGAAATCAACGACAACAATCAGCCAACATCCGAAGAACCAATTACACCTATGGGTAACGAAACAATATTAATAGTTGAAGACGAAGAAATGTTAGCGATTCTTTTATCATCGATTATATCAGACCAGGGATATAACGTCCTGATCGCTAAAGATGGGCAAGAGGGGATACAAATTTATAAGGATAATTTGGGAAAAATAGACCTGGTTGTTTCGGATATGGGACTGCCGAAGCTGGGGGGATACGAGATGTTTATGAAAATGAAAGAAGTTGATGAGAATGTTACCGCGATCCTCGCGAGCGGTTACTTCGACTTGAACTTGAAGAAAGAATTATTATCCGCCGGCGCAAAAGATTTCATACAGAAACCGTATGTGCCTGAATTAATTCTCGAACGCATCAGAGAAGTGTTGGATGAAAAAAAGAAAAAAAATTAAGGATTAGATTTTAATACCGATACACAACCGAAAATTGTAATACCAAACGCCACTGCAGCGTTCAACGATTGTTTCATGCCGTACATCGGAATTTCTATTGCCATATCGGCGTTCTCGATGATCTCGCGGGAAATGCCCGTTATCTCATTACCGACCACAATGCAGAGCGGAAACTCTGAACCATCCAACTTATAATAAGGACGGCTGTGTGTAGTATGTTCTAGTACACAAATTTTTATTCCCATCTCTTTAATAATGTTAACTGCCTCCAATGGTGATTGGAAATATTCCCAAGGAACCGATTCGGTTGCCCCGAGTGCAGTTTTATCAATTTCCTTCCGCGGTGGCGATGGTGTGTATCCGGTTAAAAATAATTTTGCGCAGCGGGCACCATCAGCAGATCGAAACATGGAACCGACGTTATATAAACTTCTGATGTTATCAAGCAGTCCATAAATCGGAAACCTTTCTGAGTTTTGCAATTCCGCAATAGTGTATCTCTTTTTTGAAATTTCCTTGTGGTCTAATTTTCTCATGATAGAATATAATAATTTTTACAGAATTGATTCAATCATCAAAATTTTGTATATTTTCAAGCCGTTTAACCCTCAAATTGCGTAAATTTTGAAGAAATTAGTAATTGCCATCGATGGTCCTGCTGCTTCCGGCAAAAGTACTACTTCCAAGTTAGTCGCTGAACGATTAGGTTATCTTTACATAGATACAGGTGCAATGTATCGTGCAATCACTTGGAAAGTTATTCGGAATAAAATTAATCCGGAAGAGACAGACAGAATAGGAGAATTGGCAGAGCGAACAAGTGTCCGCTTGGAAAAAGCCAATGATAGTATAAAAGTATTTCTCGATGGGGAGGATGTATCGAAAATTATTCGAACGCAGGCAGTAACACAATCAGTGAGCGCGGTTAGTGCGCTTGAAAAAGTTCGAACTGTTATGGTTCGTGAGCAAAGAAAGATCGGCGAGCATGGTGGTGTCGTGGTTGATGGAAGGGATATCGGTACGGTTGTTTTTCCGAACGCTGACGTAAAAATATTTATGATTGCGAATGTTAATGAGCGTGCTCGTAGACGGCAAAAAGAATTAGAGCAAGCAGGTGTTAAAGTTGATTTAAGTGAGCTTGCTGAGGAAATCGAAGTGCGTGATAGAAAAGATTCCGGAAGAGAGATAAGTCCATTGCGCAAAGCTGATGACGCAATCACACTCGATACTACGGTTATGACGATTGATGATCAGGTTGATTTTATTGTTAAGAAAGTTATTGAGAAATTAGGATAAGATGAAGGTGACAGTTGACGAAAGCGCCGGTTTTTGTTGGGGCGTTATCAGAACGATAGACATTGCAGAGACAGAATTGAAATCATCGAGGAATGGTAAAAACCTTTACGTTCTCGGAGATATAATACATAATCCGATGGAGATTGAGCGGCTGAAGAAAGAAGGATTGCAAACGATCACCCACGACCAATTGCAAAATCTTCGCGGTGAAAAAGTTTTTATCAGGGCACACGGTGAACCGCCATCGACATTCGATACCGCGAAACAATTAGGAATCGATATTGTTGATGCCACTTGTCCCGTTGTGCGAAAAGTGCAAGAGAGAATCCGCAAGTTTTACGAAAGCGGATATCAGGTTGTAATTTACGGTAAAATCGATCATGCTGAAGTGATCGGATTGGTTGGGCAGACAAACGGTGAAGCAATTGTGATAAAATCTCTCGAAGAGATTGATAAAGTTGACATGAATAAGAAAACCGTTTTATTCTCTCAAACGACTATGGATAAGCAAACATTTTATCGTTTGAAAGAAGAATTTCAGAATAAGATCAAAGAATTGGTAGTTGATTCATTCGAACAACAAGCCATCGAGTTTCACGCTAAAGATACGATTTGCGGACAGGTTTTCGGAAGAGATAAAAAACTTCAGGAGTTTGCAAAGAAGAACGACATAATGATTTTTGTTGCCGGAAAAAGCAGTTCAAACGGTAAAGTCTTGTATAATATTTGCAAAGACGCGAATCCGAGAACTTATTTCGTAGAAAACGAACATCAGGTTTTACCGGATTGGTTCGATGGAATCGAATCTGTGGGTATAAGCGGTGCGACATCCACCCCGCAGTGGGTTATGCAACAAGTCAAACAAGAAATTGAAAAACGGTTTTGTGAAGTCAAAACAAAACAAACAGCATTATAATTAAGTCATCATTAAACAACTAAATAATAACCTTCAAAATCAATTTCACACATGAAACAGTTAGATGACTACTGTTCGGTGCGGGATATTTTGAGCAGTCTAATAAATGGTAGTAGTAACATTTTAGGAGATTGAATGGCAGAAGAGCAGAAGGACACCATCCTTCAACAAAAAACAACCGACGTTAGTAAAACGTCATTTCAAGCATCACCCGTTAGCTCGGGTGGGAGTAATTTTAATTTCGCGAGCGTGGAAGAGCGCGAATATACCGAGCAGGAGTACAAAGACCTTTCGAAGTTGTACGACCGCACATTTAGCAATATTCAGGAATCACAGATCGTTAAAGGAAAGATCGTTGCAATCACAGATGACAGCGTTGCGATCGATATCGGATTCAAATCCGAAGGATTAGTTCCGATAGAAGAATTTCCGAACATTGACGAATTAAGTCCGGGCGATGAAATTGAAGTGTATTTAGAAAGTGTGGAAAACAAGGATGGTCAGCTTGTGCTTTCTCGTAAACGCGCTGATTTCATGCGGACATGGGAGCGCGTTGTCGATGCGTTCAATAAAAGCGAAATATTACAAGGTAAAATCACTCGTCGTATCAAAGGCGGTTTAGTTGTCGACCTTATGGGTTTGGATGCGTTCCTACCCGGTTCACAAATCGATATTAAACCGGTGCGCGATTTTGACCAGTTCATCGGAAAGATGATGGAATTTAAGATCGCCAAAATTAATCACCCGAATGAAAATGTTGTTGTTAGTCATAAAGTTCTCATCGAAGCTGAGATGCATGAACAACGCAGCGCAATTTTGGGCAGTCTCGAAAAAGGTCAAGTCCTTGAAGGTACAGCGAAAGCGATCACTGATTTCGGTGTATTCGTTGACCTCGGCGGTGTTGATGGTTTGATTCATATTACCGATTTATCATGGGGACGCATCAACCATCCATCTGAAGTGGTTAAGTTAGATCAGACCATCACTGTGGTGGTCATCGATTTCGACGAAGCGAAGAAACGTATTTCTCTCGGATTGAAACAACTTCAACCACATCCGTGGGAAAAGATAGATGAAAAATATCCGGTCGGCACAAAAGTTACCGGTAAAGTTGTTTCACTCGCCGACTACGGTGCGTTTATCGAAGTTGAAAAAGGAATCGAGGGCTTAATTCATATATCCGAAATGAGCTGGACTCAACATATCAAACATCCGTCCCAGATGGTTTCGATGGGGCAGATGATTGAAGCTATCATATTGAGCCTCGATAAGGAAAATAAAAAAATATCGCTCGGTATGAAACAACTCGAACCAGATCCATGGTTAACACTCTTGCAAAAATATCCGATCGATTCAAAACATATCGGAACGGTCAGAAATCTAACCAACTTCGGTGTGTTTGTAGAGTTGGAAGAAGGTGTTGATGGTTTAGTGCATATCAGCGATCTATCATGGACAAAGAAAATCCGCCACCCCGGTGAAGTAGTGAAGAAGGGCGAAAAATTGGAAGTGATTATCCTTGGTATTGATGTTGAACAACGTCGTATTTCTCTCGGGCATAAACAAGTGAATGAGAATCCGTGGGATACTTTCGGTGAGTTATATAAGGTCGGTATAGAATCATCAGGTAAAATTGTTCGTTTGATTGAGAAAGGTGTCATTGTGGAATTGCCGCAAGGCGTAGACGGCTTCGTGCCGATCTCACAACTATCAATGACTCCCCTTAAAAATATTGCAGATGCATTTAAGGTGAACGATGAATTACCGCTTCGTGTTCTTGAATTCGATAAAGAGAGCAAAAAAATTGTGCTTTCCGCCGTCGAGTATCTGAAACACAAAGAACAAAAAACAATCGATGAATATACTCAGAAACACAAGCTACCCCCGATGACTCTTAAAGAGGTTGCCGAGATGCCGATGAAACCGATCGAAGCACCTCCTGAAGAATTCACCGGACTACCTACATCCGATTTCATGAATTAATATCGTTGATTGAAGGAATAAAACAGAGAGTTGTCTTTTTAGGCAACTCTTTGTATTTTAAATCATGATGAAGGTCGCATTTCATACACTCGGTTGCAAACTGAACTTCGCAGAAACGTCAACTCTCGGGAAACAATTCGTTGAAAGAGGATTTGAAACAGTAGCTGCCGGTCAACCTGCCGATGTTGTTGTGTTGAATACCTGCACAGTTACAGAAAGAGCCGATAGGGAATGCCGGCAAATAATCCGCAGGGCATTGAGGCAATCGCCAGATGCATTCATTATTGTTACAGGATGTTACGCCCAGCTGCAACCCCATGAAATATCGGCTATTGAAGGTGTTGATTTAGTTTTAGGTTCTCAGGAGAAATTTGATCTGTTCAAATACACCAACGGACTGAAAAAGAAATCGGTTCCGCAGATTTTTGTCTCGTGTATAGATGAGGCAGATAAATTCCATCCAGCTTTTTCAAGTGAGATCGGTGGCAGGACCCGGGCATTTCTTAAAGTACAAGACGGATGTGATTATACTTGTGCTTTTTGTACAATTCCGCTGGCGCGCGGAGCAAGTCGAAGCGCTACTGAAACCGAAATCATCGAACAAGCGAAAAAAATCGTTCAGGATGGTTTTAAAGAAATTGTACTGACCGGAGTCAATGTAGGCGATTATGGCAAGAAGATTGAAACAAATTTCATAAATCTGCTGAAGGGATTGGAGCGGATAGCAGGACTTGAAAGAATCAGGATAAGTTCGATCGAACCGAACCTGCTTACGCGTGAGATGGTTGATTTTATGCTTGCTTCCCAAAAATTTTGCAATCATTTCCATATTCCATTGCAAAGCGGTAGTGAAAATATTCTGAAGAAGATGCGCCGAAGATATTTACCACAAGATTACCGATCGATTGTTGAATATATCAGCGCAAAAGATTTAAGCGCGGGAATCGGAGTTGATGTTATTGTCGGATTCCCTGGTGAATCGGATCAATTGTTCGAAGAAACATATAAATTCATTGTTGATTTGCCGGTTTCGTATCTTCATGTATTCACATATTCCGAAAGACCTGACACAGACGCACTCACCTTCGCGGATCCGGTGAATCATCAAATCAGGCATGAGCGAAATGAACGGTTACGGATTTTAAGTCAAAAGAAGCGCCGGAATTTTTACTCTTCCTTCATAGGAAAATCTTTGCCGGTCCTTTTTGAAGGAAAGATGCAAGCGAATAAAATTACAGGTTTGACCACAAATTACATTCGTGTAGAGACAACAGGGGACGATAGTATGGTAAATAATATCGAAAATATAACAATCACCCGTATCGATAATGAAATCTGTTTCGGAGAAAGGGATAAATAAATATCAACAGTGCTACTTATTCAATCAAAATAATCAAATGTTCAAAGCATATTACCATAACTGAGGTCTGTATGAAATTTATCGCTGTTCTTTTATTTATCACCACCGGCTTATCCGCGCAACCAGCACAGTTTATTTATCAACCTAAAAATGTTGAGCGTCCGATTCAGATATTACCGCCGGTTTCAACCGCCGATGGTGGAGAGAAAAGCGTATTCCTCGCGGGGTTGTACTCTTTTTTGTTGCCGGGGATGGGCGATCTATACCTTGGAAATTATTCTACCGGAAAATATTTCACCGCTGCTGAAGGAGCACTCTGGATAACCTTGATCGGTTTTGACAGCTACGGTACATGGGTACGGAACGATGCTCGCGATTACGCTGTTCAGCATGCAGGTATATCGATTGTTGGACAGGACGATCAATATTTTGTTGACATCGGTGATTATCAGAGTGTGAAAGATTACAATACCGATATGTTAAGAAAACGCGATATTGTCAAGCTTTATGATGAGCGTTATCCTGTCGGTTGGTACTGGGATTCCAAATCAAATCGTGAACATTACCGCGATTTGCGTGTGTCAAGCGATCAGGCATTCAATAATGTCAGTTTTGTAATAGCGGCGATAGGTATCAATCATCTTGTCAGCGCGGTGCATTCGGTGCTGAGCGCGCGGTCATTTAACAATAATCTTCAAGCTTCGAACCTGATAGATATTAACGCGAAAGTGATCGGAGGGATAAATAATCCGCAGGGGATTATGATATCTCTCTCAAAGAATTTTTAAAATGCATCCCATTTTATTCTTAGTCGAATAATGAGCGCGAAGATGCGAAACATAAAGCTCATTGTTGAATATGAAGGCACAAGCTACGTTGGTTGGCAGCGCCAACAAAACGGTAAAAGCGTTCAGGGGGAAATTGAATCGGTTCTTAATCGAATCCTCTGCGAGGAAGTGAACGTGATTGGCGCAGGTCGAACAGATGCCGGTGTTCATGCCCGCGGACAAACGGCGAATTTCAGAACTTCAATAAACCGTCCGTTGGATGAAATCAGAAATGGATTAAACGGTTTACTTCCAGAAGACATAGTTATTCATGAGATTGAAGAAGTACCGTTGGAATTTCACTCTCGGTACAGCGCGAAAGCACGTTATTATTCCTATTTGATTAGCCGTGAACCGACTGCTTTGCTGAGAAATATATCATGGCAGTTGAATTATAAATTGGATATCGGATTACTGGAAAAATCCGCAAACCGGCTTATAGGTGAACATGATTTTGAATCATTTTGCAAAGCGAACTCCGACGTAGACCATCATCGCTGTAATATTATCGAAACAGCGTGGAAGGTAGAAGGTGCACTACTTCGGTTTGACATCGCGGCGGATCGATTTTTACACGGCATGGTTCGCGCGTTGGTTGGGACGATGGTCGATGTTGCAAGGGGGCATGTTTCATTCGAATCATATCTATCGATATTTGAAAAGAAAGATCGTTCGGAAGCGGGAACTGCCGCGCCGGCAAAAGGGTTAACTCTTGAGAAGATTATTTATTAGATTTAAGTGAAAGGTAATATTATGATCAGTAAAAATTATAGAACAAAAATATACACTATCATCGCAACGATGATCTTGTTCGCGTTCAGTTGCGCTGTTAATATCTTCCCCGATGCTGAAGATATGAAACTTGGTAAGCAGGTTGATGAGGAAATCCGTAAAAACCCGAAAGAGTATCCGATTCTCACTGGACGCCCTGAGGTGAAGGAATACATCGCTTCAATCGGCAATAAAATTCTCGCCGCGCCCGCGATTCAAAAACGGGGAGTGTACGCATATCAGTATGAAATTATCGCGAATGACTCGGTGATAAATGCATTCTGTACACCCGGCGGATACATTTACGTTTACACCGGATTAATGAAATTCATTGATGATGAAGCAACGCTTGCCGGTGTGGTTGGCCATGAGATCGCGCATGCGGAATGCCGTCACGCAACCAAGCGGATGACGAAAACTTACGGCGCGCAAATTCTTCTCGGTTTGGTTTTAGGTGAAAAACCTTCGCAGGTCGCAGAGATTACCGCGAATCTTTTTACAGGTCTCGCTCTGCTTGCGAACAGCCGTTCAGATGAAACTGAAGCAGATGAATTCTCAATTAAATATCTTACAAGCACAAACTATTATCCCGGAGCCATAACTTCTTTCTTCAAAAAGATGCAGGGTAAAAGGGGAGGTAAAAGCGGTGGAACGCTTGAAAGATTTTTATCAACACACCCGCTTGATGAAGATAGAATAAAGCATGTGAATGATGTTTTAAGTAAGATGGGAAATCCAGTTCAAACTGAAGCGAATACTTTCAATGCGAAGTATCAGGAGTTTAAAAAGAAATTGTAAAAATAATATTATTATAGCTCCAATTTAATAAAGCCGATAACTAATTAAATAAGTTCTTCGATAAGGCTTATTATATAAATCAATATCCTCGACGATACCTATTCCTGGACAAAGAATTTCATACACATCATCTTTGAATGGATTGTTCTGAAACTTAACACAATTCCGAAAATATCCTCTGGGTAGAATGACGGGATTTTTCACTTTAGTTGCCCTTCTAGTGTTCCCCTTGCATCCATGAAGTACAATAAATTGTACAATCTCAGTATCAGTAGGTTTTAAATATTGCGGAGGCGGATAAAATCCTCCTTCTGTCCAGTTAGGATATAATATACTATCATTACTAATCGTGTATACAGCTTTTGGATTAATTGTATCACGGCTATCATATAACAGATACCAGCAACGATTTTGAAAGTATTCTGTATCTTTGATCGAGATATTATAATATTGTGTGAAAGTGCCTGAATCTGTGGTGAATATATCTTTATAGTACCAGCTATTTCCTATTGCCAGTGGAATCAGCGGATCATTACTATTATCTATCGGTATTGAATTAACAATCTGAGTTTGCTTCTCGCATCCGTTAAGAAGTGCAACAATTAAAAAAGCGATTGATGTAATTCTTAGATATTTGTTCATGGATAATTCCTCCAAATAATTTCTTATGTTATAAATTTATCTAGTCTCATATTACCAAATCAACGAAGCAACTGTATCATCTTTTCGCGATGTTAATTTAATTGCCTCATACGGACATTGCTCGCGGCATACGCCGCACCCGTAGCATTTACTTTTATCTATTACGCAAGTTTTGCTTTCTCCATTATAAGAGATTGCGGAGAATTGACATCTATCAGCGCAAGCCGTGCAGCCGTTGCATATATCTTGATAAATATCCGCAATATATTCAGATCTGAACATTACAGGTGCTTTCAGTCCTAGAGTCATCCGCATTGCAAGACAATATTGTTTATCGCAATTGCAGATTGCTCCGATGAAAGGAGTTTCAAATGTCCAAACGCTGTGTACCATTCCTTGCTTGTCTGTTTCTAAGATTGATTTGAGCGCTTCATCAAGTGATACTTTGTCCATTATCGAATTAGCTGGATTACCGAAATATTCTATATCGATACCATCGTACCAATCCGGTGGACCAAAGCTGACACCGAAACAAACGCGACTTTCTTTTTTCTCCTTTGCCCATGCGCAACCGCAGGCAATGCGTGTGATCGAATTCGCCATAGAAAATATTTTATTAACATCCTCAACAGGCAACACCTGACCAAAGTGCATCTCTTTCTGCTTCGTGGTTATATTATTTCTTATCTTCTGCGGCAACTCAAGTCTGCCGAAAAGCAGTTTCTCAAGCATCGATACTTCGCGGTTCCCTTTTCGAATCACCTCATCATAAAATGTTTCGATGAAATTATTCCGTTTTGCATCGCTGAGTAAATCTGTCGAGTAGTTCTTGGCATTTAAATACCAGACTTTACCTTCGCCGTGCTGAGTGCAGAATTCACACATAATTTAACAATTCAATTATTGTTTTAATATTTCTTGTTTTCAATATCATTCTTTCGTGCTTGCCACATGGCCGCATCCTCATAAGCTTTTCGCGAGATCTGTACCTGAGAAGCGATATCTTTAAATATTATCATCTGAGCGTCGGATAATATTTTTTTAGAAGAGAAATTCTTTGTTCCCGAGGCATAATCTGCAGCAACAAGTTTCTTGTAGAAAGTTGTATACCTGGATTTAATTCTGTCAACCGATGCCTGCCATCGTGTTTTAATTTGTTCAAGTCGTTTATTTGCGGCGGCTATATGTTTGTCTGCTGCTTTCAGATTAAGAGCTTTCAGCATTGCCGGATCGGGTGCGCTCATTTCACCTCCGCTTATTTGCGGGAGTTTCTTTATCTCCGCTTGTTCCCATTCGTTGATATCATTATGTTGTTTCTCGTATTCCGTTCCAAGTTTTATTTCCTCTTGCTGTTCAGCCACTGAACGGTTAAATTCGTTCTGTGTGTCGTTATAAATCTTCTGCCATTCATTCAATGCGTCACGGACGGGGGGTGGATCCATTTCTCCGCTGGCTGCACCGGGCATCGATTTCATCATCTCCATTGCCATCTTCATTTTATCTTCTTTGCTCATCGATTTCATTTTCTTCTTCATCTCAGGATCAGCCATTTTCTTCATATCATTAGGATCTATTCCTTTAGGCATAAAGTTGGAAGGGTTTTTCTCTTGAGCGGTGTACTCCGCTTCGATGTATTTTAACTCTTTATCTATTGCTTCAAATAATTTATCGGTGCCGCATTTCAGTGTCCCGTATTCTGAAGTAACAGTGACTTTTGAAAATGCCTCTTTGGCGTTGGCAGGTGGATAAGGATAATTATCTACCAAGGGCATTAAATCTTTTTTAACAGGTACTTGTGCCTGAAGTGTGAATACGATGGCTGATAAAAAAATTATTGCAAAGATCTTTTTCATTGAAGTTATCCCTCTTTTTGTTTTAAATGAGCAAAAGTAAAATAATACTTCGTAAAGTATCAAATGATAAGATAAACCGCAAATTATTGATTATAAAGATAAGATTATGAATAAGTGTTGTTATTCCTTTGTCTTCACTCGCGTGATCCCGCTCCTAGAGCGGGACGAGCGAATGACTGCGGAACGTTTTGCAAAAACATGCATTGCCGTTGCGAAATATAATGAACTAATTTTATTTGAGCAACGGCATTGTCCCAAGGGGATCCCTTCGGGAAGCGATTCGAGACTCAATGTCGAAGAATCGCTCAGGAAACTTTGCTTAAGCGTCATGTTTTTGCTTGTTATGCGCAGTGGTTTGCGCAAATCTTTATGACTATCTGAACTTGTCGGCATTGCTTTTTTCTGAACCCCACTTATTAAATTGGTTCCATCGAAAGATTATCATGAATAACAAAAACACACCAACTAGGGTTACAATAGGTGCGAAAACTAATCCGCCCCAATAATTGAGATAATTTATTTTACCTTGAATGATAGATGTGCTACCGTAAAAAATTAATACTAGTGCCATTATAATCCAGATCGCTCGAATAAACGGTCGTTTGTTAGTGACTTCTGTCTTCATAGGTACTCACTTTTTCTTTCAAATAACTTTTCGTGCAAACCAATGAGCATAACGTCTCGGCAAATAACGCAATAGTTTTGTGAGCATACAAATCTCATTCGAACGAACAAAACTATTGAACTAGTGCTTTTCATACATTGACATTTCCAGCGACGTTATTTGCCGTGTTGTGCGCAGTGCAGTTCATTTGGGTTTCTTAATATCTCCTCAATGGATAATTCATGTTGAAACCGGCAGTGTCAGCTATCGGACTATAAAAACAGTTATTATCATGGCTAAGATGATAACCATTATCATGGTAAAGCAGAGGCTCATTCATAAAAAAACGCCTTTGACCGACAAACCCTTGTTCTTTTGCCAGATCGGAACGAAGCAAATCTAGTACAAAGTTAAAAGAAGATGCATGTGGATTCTTGACTATGTAAGACAATAGGATTCGATCAAATGAAAAGTCTATTGTATTAAGAGGGTTGTTCTGCCCCGTCCGAGCAAAAGTAATATTATGTGAATCATATGGCTCCATGTATCTTCTAATGAGGGTTGAATCTTCTATAGAAAAATCTGGATTTTGCTGTTTGCCGTTGATATGAAGATTCCAAATGCCGGGGACATCTTCGGTGATGTTCCGACTGTACTTATCAAAGAAAGTAATAGTGATTTTATCTGTGCTTTCTACTGTTTCTTCTACTTGAATTATCTTAGGTTGAACGGGTGTGGTGAGGAATACAGTATCACCCGAAGAGTTCCACCTTCCTTTTGTCAATGGTCGCCATCCTCCCATATCATGGAATTCACTCCATTCAAAAGTAGAATCACATTTAATATGTATTCTGAGAATTTCAAAGCCATTGCCATACGAAAAATTTCCACAGAGATAATCTCGTCGCTCTTGGGAAGAGAGATGAGGCGAATTCATAATGTTCAAAACCAAAAGTGTAGTTAGGAGAAAATTCGTATTCATCGAAATCAATCAAACTAAATTATTTGGACTGCATTGCGCACAACGTCTCGGCAAACAACGCAATATTTTTGTGAACTTAAAATTCTCATTGTCGAGAACAAAAATATTGAGCGAGTGTTTTTCATAATTTAGATTTTGCAAGCGTCGTTGTTTGCCGTGTTAAGCGCCGTGCAGTAATTGTACAAGCTATGTTTCATCTAATCTTCGTGAATTGAGATAGTGCAAATTGAAAAATGTCTTCACCTCGTATTACATATTCACCTGAAGTAGCTTTTGTTTCCTCTGATGCAAGTAAATAGTCCACGACAATACTTTCTGCCTGTGTAGCGTACTGATTGATGTTGCATGTGATCGCACAGACCTCCCGGTAGGTGCCGGGATGAATCACCGTGATCGAGGAACCACCGAAAAGATGGTCGAGCGATCCTGTCGCATGAGGTAATTTATCGAGCCCAAAGTTCCAATTTCCGTCTATACCATATTCGGAGAGTCGATGTTTACTCTTTATTGTAAGAGCCAAAAGAGGAGCTTTTGCTGGACCCCTCCCAACATTCTCCAAGGCAAATGTGATTTGGACATTGACATGCTTACTTCCTGCGTTTGTTCCTCCACCTGCAAAAGCGAATTTTGTGATCAGGTTCAGCTTGGGTTTCTTTCGACGGCCGAACATATCCTCGAGGTCGTAATGTTCCATCTTGTAGAAGCTATCTCCACTTCGTTTGTAGTAGCGATCTTCTCCCAGTTTTGCCATGTGTGGGCACGATTCGCTTTCTGGGACAATCGTTACTGCAAATCCAGAGTCTTCAGCCACTGTTATTGATCGGTGTCTTACTGCGGACACCGTTGGGGAGACACCCTCGCCCGTGAGCTCATTTAGTCGTGATATGAATAACGATAACGGTTTGATTTCTCTCTTTCCACAAGCACAATCAACACCATCGGTATTCTTACGAGCATCAACACCCCAAATAATAATTCCTCCGCTAGAGTTTGCAAAGCCGGACAATGCCTTTGCCAGATTTTTCTTGTCGTCTGAATGGCTCAGATCTGGGCGGTTAACAACCTTGAAGTCGAGCGTGAGGTGTTCCTCTTGGGACTGGGCAAGGAAGTTGTCGATCACAGCAACAGTTAATTCGGAATAGAGTTTCTCAGGATCCATAATAGATTGCTAATAAAATCTGGTGATTGATTTATAACTATTATTGTTGCTGCATGGCGCACAACGTCTGCAACAAAAATGCTGTTGCGGAGCGAACTCTTGTTGATAAATTTCTTGTGAGCGGAGCAATGGTTCATTTTACATTTTTGTTGCTGTTATGCGAAATTGCTTTGCGGCGATCTATGTTATGAAAATATTGTTTATTTAGTATTGAAATATTCCACTCCGTTCTTGTCAATATAGCCACCACTTCCCTGTGGAGCCCAGGGTCTAACAAATGCCAACCCGTTTTCAAAGTCGCCGACATCATAGTACTTAGGTGGTATGACCTCGATTCCTTGAGAATTGATGAACCCCCATTTGTATGTTGTATCCATAACTGCAGCAAACCCCTCATTGAAATCTCTTACATCGAGGAACTTTACTTGTGTGATCTGAGATCCTTCTTTGTCATAGAATCCCCAGCGTTGATTCAGTTCAACCATCGTAAATCCGTTGTGAAAGACAGTCACCTTGTCAAAATATGTTGGTATTATCTCCGCACCGTTTTCGTTTATGAAACCCCATCGGTTTTTCAGCTGAACTGCAGCACTACCTTCTTTAAAGAAATTTGCACCGTCGTACTTTGGAAAGACGATCCATGTACCTACTCTGTTAATGATTCCCATTAATCCTTTCGATTGCACCCATGCAATGCCATGATAGAAGTCCCCCCAATCTTCATATTTATATGGAATAATTTCTCTGCCAGATTTGTCTATTACTCCCCAGAATCCGTTGAGCTTCACCCATGCGACTCCTTCCATGAAATTACTCTTTTCTGTATACGTAGGAGGAATAATTTCTTTCCCCTCTCGATTGAAGAGCGCCCAGAGTCCATTAATCTGCGCCCATGACATACCCTCGACGAATTGGGTTATATTGTCGTACTGTATTGGAATAATCTCTCTGCCAGTTCTGTCTATTATTCCATATTTATTGTTCATTTCTACACCGAAGAGGTTATCTGTAAAAACTATAGTTCGATATTTCATTGGTATGACTTCTGTCCCCTTATTATCTATGACGCCATATTTGTTATCCTTACCCATCTTTGCCAACGTGCCTGAAGAATCGAAGAAAATAAATTCGTATTCAATTGACGTTAACTCTTTGCCCGTCGTATCTATCAACCCATAGCGCCCATTCATCTTCACGAATGCTATGCCGCCTTCGAAAGGTGGCGGTTGGTATAAATTAGTGGATACTTGCTTCAGTTGGGAAGCTGATAGTGGAACTTGAATTGCGTCGTATTTGATTGGAGTTATTTGCTTCCCGTCTTTGTATAAAACTCCTTCTTTCTTATTGAGGATTACCCTCACGAAACCTCTATTAAGGTAACCAACTTGATCATATTTGACCGCTATCTTTTCGACTCCATTTTTGTCAATGAAACCCCACTTGCCATTTAGATTTACAGCAGCAATTCCTTCGTTGAATGGTGCACAATAATCATATTTCAAAGGAATGACAATTTTCTTATTTCGATCACAAAATCCAGATCTATCCCCAGCCCGATATGGTATTAGTTCTGGCAAGTCTGACCTGAAATAATTTTGAGATATCGCACTTCCGAAGAATAGTACTTGGATGGATGCGATGATTAAAATGGTCATAAGTAGGTTTGTGGTTTTCATATTATTAAATCCTGAGTTAGTGTATTATGGATGTATCGACTTGAAACTGTTGTTGTGCAAAGCAATTTTCGTATAACGTGCCTTGTAAAAATGCAGTGCCGGAACGAACCCGCAATAGAATCATTTATCGTGAGTGAAGGCACTGATTGAACTTGAAAATTAAACATGAATATTCTTAACGATAAATTTTAAATATGAAAACAAAACTTAAATCACAAACATTTTTACAATTGTTAGACGCCCGTGCGCCAAATTCATCGGAGTATATCATGGACGCAATTTCACAATTTCTACGGGATCACCAAGCTTCCCGTCCTTTGTCCACCCAACAAAGAAACCATAAGCTTTATCACGTTGAGCTCGCTGAAAACATTTTAATCCAACTTCCGACCGAGTTGCTTGCTCGACAGTTATCACAACAGGTTTTTGATCTATTGACACGATCTCCCAATTATAAACCGATAGATAATCCTTTGCAAGTTCAAGAGCATTTTCTGACGAGGTGTCAACAATAAAAACATGAGCGAGTGCACCATCAATATTGGAAAGTTGTTTACCCTCTTTAGTTGGTATCACATTAAAAACTATATAATAGGTATCCATAGATCATTAAATATTTATTTTAGAATTTGGCGCATGGCGGCTAACGTCTGCAGGCATTACGCCGTTTGTTTTGCCGCTATCAAATGACAAATTCATCTGCGGCAAAACAAATGGAGCGAACTCTGTAATTTCATTTTCAAAAAAAGTGAGCATCGTAATGCCTGCTGTTAACCGCCGTTTGCCGACAGATAAAGTTTTACGCCCTTAATGTTGGCTACTTGCTCGGGCTGAGTCTGGAAGCCGATAAGTTATTCCGCCATTCTGATCAAGGAAGTCAAGCCTTGGTGTTCCGAGTGAATCAACCCAAAGACGAATACGAGTATTCCCTTTTAGGTCTGAGAGGTTTACCGTGGCCGACTTTCGTTGTGTCTTACCTATAAAGACACGCTCTGATTCGTACACACCTAGAGAGTCAAGTCTGTTAAGTGCCTTGTTCTTTTCTGACCCCTCAGGCATTTTCCAGATTGCCCGAATCTGTTGCTGAATCTCAGGAGTCATAGGAGTTTCAGGTCTATCCCAGAGAAACAGGCCTGCATATCGCTTACCACTCTCGTCGATATACTGGAGCGCCATCAACTCATCGGATTCAAACTGATCAAATACAAGCCTTGAGGTGGCAGTATACGAACCGCTTTCTCCTCTGCTACTGGCACTCATCAACGCACCACTTTCGGTTCCATCGTCATTAAAGAAAATGATACCGGGAGAGTTTCTTCCTGTTGCCCGTTGCTGGGTTTTCCCCTTTATTATCAAATCCGGAGCGAGTTCCCTATTTGAAAGAATGAGTCGGGGTTTGCCATCTTTCTCAACGATGTTGATGCGTTGGACATCGATCTCGTCGAACTTTTGGTTTGTTTTTTGAGTGAACCCGGCAAACCACATTACAATCATGAATGCAGTTGCTACCAATGCATATATCCTGATCAGGCGAAGCTCCAGTTGAATTCTTTTAAGAACTTGTTGTTGGTCCATATCGATTTCCTTTCGGCAAATGGCGGTTAACGTCTCGCATAAAAATGACGTACTGTTGCGAACTATAATAAATAAATTTCTTGAGAGCAACAGTATGTTCAACATTGCAGGACGTTTGATTTAACTTTGTAAATTTCTGTTTCATTTTTATGCTTGTTAGATGCAGTGCAGGTGCAGGTTGGTTGAATTCAACGCTTGTGTTTTCATCACCTTGTTCCACAATCACTCAATATCGACATCAAAGAGTTTGTTAAGCACAGGAAAATAGACCAATATGGCTTGATCTTTATAGTATGATGCCGGTATGAAAAATTGGACATAGTCCTCTGTTCTAAGGTAATTAAAGAGCAAGTGTCATAGTTTTTGCAGTCAGGTGGTGGTTCCACATCGTAGTAGTATTTTTCTTCAGGGAAAAGATTTGTGAAGCTGGTGGTATATAATATTGATTTCCCGTTTTTTATGGTTAGAATTCCGTGGATTGAGTCTTTCCAATTTTTGCCATAAATAGTGATTTGGAGAGTTGCGGAAACCGTCTTTGAAAGCTGGACATTTTTGCTTGAAGAAAACAAGATGTTTTTCGGAAAAGCAACTCCGGAAACAAACAACGCAATGTTTTTGTGAACCTATAATTCTCATTGTCGTGAACAAAAATATTGAGCCAAGCTTTTCATCATTCTGATTTTTCCAGCGACGTTGTTTGCTGTGTTAGCCGCAGTGCCCATTATCAATTGTCGAAGTTTCATTGGCTATCCACACCTTTTAAGAACTGGCGGATTTGTTTAATGTATTGGACTGTTTGATCAACAAGTCCCACGTGACCCGCTTCTGGAATTACCACGAGAGTTGCCTTGGGAATTAACTGTTTAAAATGCTCGACAGTTTTAGGACGTGCCTCATCATATTCACCGACAATCAAGAGAACCGGCAGCTTTAACTTGTGTAAATCACTTTCACGGTTGAAGAACTTTAGATTTCCCGTCGCCGTGAATTCGCTTGGTCCCCACATGAATTTATAAATGAAGTTGTTAGACTTTACACCTTCGCACTCTGACGGTCGCAAATGAGGATTTTTATGGAAGAGATATCGTCTATTGTACTCATCAATGGCTTTTTGATATTGAGGTGAATCCGTTGTTCCGGCAGTCTCGTTTTTGTGGATAATGTCCTGTATCGAATCGGGTAATGTGGAAAGTAGAATAGCGGCATCTTTGATCCACAGAGGAGTACTAATAAGCGGGCCACCAAGAATCAGGCTTTTTACGTGCTTTGGTTGCTTTGTGATCATGTATTCAACTGCAAGAGATGCGCCCCATGAGTGACCATAAAGGTGATACTCCTTGAGTTGAAGATGGTTTACAAGGGTGCTCAGTTCCTCAACAAACCGATCGATGCGCCAAAGTGTACTATCTGTAGGATGGTCGGAACGACCGCCGCCAAGCTGATCGTATCGAATAACCGGACGCTCATCAGAAAGCGAATCAAGCAGTGACAAAGTGCAGCTGGTGCCTCCTGGACCACCGTGAATGCAAATGAGGGGCGGCTGCGTACCGGAACCTGTAATTTTATACCATATCTTTCCGCCGGGAACTTCGCAGTATCCAACCTTTTCGGGACGAGTCTGTGAAACGGAATATGAGTTAAAGAAGAGAGATAAGAACAACGCACCAAAGAAAAGCCTGAACAGCCGATGTCGATACATAAGATTATCCTTTCTCAATTTTCTACATTGATAAAACTGGCCATGCTATGGGCATTGCGGCTAACGTCTCGGCAAACAACGCAATATTTTTGTCCCAAAGGGATCACCTCGTGATGAACCTATAATTCTCATTGTCGTGAACAAAAATATTGAGCGAGGCTTTTTCTGATCATGATATTTTCCAGCGTTGTTGTTTGCCGTGTTATGCGCCGTTTGCAACTTTATTATTATTCCGTTGATAGCTTTGACTTCTGCCGCAGTTTGTTAATTATTGTTACTATATCACTAGCACGGTAAATCACAAAAAGAGATAAAATAAGTTTGATACTTGGAAGTACGATCGAAAGCATTTGTGCAGTACTCAGTTTTTTATCATAGTTAAAATCTTTCATAACCCAAGAATTAATTAGTTGGAAGACGAGGGAAGTCAATGCGTCAACAAAAAGATATGCACCTAAAATTGTAAACGCTACAATATATAACTGATGAAAATTAAAATCTCCAGAAAAGGAAACAATTTCAGTGTCCTCATTCAGTTTTCCAGCACGGAACCATAATACTATAACGAAAAGGAGTTGTAGAAAATAAGGAATGAGGGCAAGCCAAAACGATGGCATTTCAGTATTATTATTTCCTGAATATGAGAAGACCTGAACGATTATTCTTACAACATTTAGCGAAAGAAAAAGGCAATAAAGACTTAAGACTTTATAAGCTATGGCTAAAATATTTTTTGAATTCATTTTTTGACCTTTAAATGTGAAGTTGCAAATGGCGTATAACATCTCTAAAAACGACATATGTCGTTTTTATTTTTTTTAGTCGATCCATTATTTATCGGATTTAAGCAACTTTTGTGATTCATCAGGTATTTTATATTCGTCTTTCATGTAAGCTCATCATCATACTCGCGCACTCTAAATATCCCTAAAACAACTTCCACTACGCGCGAGTTCTCTAAATATCAACCCATTTCTTCGTGATGTTTAAATTATGAAACATCCTGCTAATTGTCAAGCAAAATCCAGAGCAATTTCTTGTTTAAGTTAAGAAACCTTGTGCAGGTTTTTCGGGGAAGGTCAAGTCAATCTTACAAGGTTCAAATACGTCACCTTAGTATTTTGCTTGTTTTTGAGGGGTCAAGATCGCTACATGCAAAAACAAGTCGTTTTGGGTATAATCCTATGTTGAATTATCGCAATTCAGTTATGCATTGCCGTAACTCCATTCTGCTCTGCAGCAGTTCAGTTCTGCATCGTGACAACTCAGTTCTGCTCTGCGGCAGTTCAGTTCTGCATCGTGGCAACTCAGTTCTGCTCTGCCACAGTTCAGTTCTGCATCGTGACAACTCAGTTATGTCCTGCCGCAGTTCATTCATGCATCGTGGCAATGCATGTAGGTTTCGTCGCGGTTCACCTATGCTTTGCCGCAATCCTTATAGCTTTTGTCGTAATGTCGAAAGGGATTATAACAGAAGTGCGACTCACCTACACATTTGAATCTTGGATGGAGGTGAGTCGCACATAAACTACTCTTACTGGGAGGGAACTTTGCCCCGATCCGCATATATAACTAACAGGCCGGTAGTGGGACACTCCCTCCCAACAACCTGCTGTTTTAATGTACCTTGTCGCCTGTAGTTGGCGGCTGGAAACCGAAACCGCTTGGCGATGGGTCGCCCTGCAATTTTATTTCGCCGAAAGCTTTTTCAAACTTATCTATATTGTCGCGTAAAGCGTTCAATAATAACTTTGCATGCTGCGGCGTTGTAATTATGCGGGCATGCACTTTCGCTTTCGGTACACCGGGTAATACGCGAGTGAAGTCGATGACAAATTCGGCAGGGGAGTGTGTTATGATTGCGAGGTTAGAATATATTCCCTCAGCTTCTTTCTCGCCAAGTTCTATGCTTATCTGCTGTTGCGGTTGATTTTGTTGAGCCATAAATTTCCTTTCTTATCAAAATGAAAATGCCCTTCCTCTGTTTGATGAAGAAGGGCATAAAACTGTTATGCTAAATTATTTCTTCCTGAGAGAGTCGGCTTTCTCAAGTGCCGCTTTTGC
The DNA here is from genome assembly GCA_016214905.1 of Ignavibacteriales bacterium. Taxonomy (NCBI): domain Bacteria; kingdom Pseudomonadati; phylum Ignavibacteriota; class Ignavibacteria; order Ignavibacteriales; species Ignavibacteriales bacterium. The sequence goes on from JACRMQ010000006.1 coordinate 463,791, forward strand.
TTCTTTCAACATATTCGCATTCGCGTACGCTGATGCTAACAAATCTAAAACAGCAGGATCGTCTTTTTTAATTTCAGATAATTTTTCAAAATATCCGACTGACTTCTTAAATTTTTCAATATATGTTTTATCAACATTCTTTTTCATATCCTGCCCTTGAGTTGCCTGTTTCATCTTATCGCCTATTCGAAGGTAAGCAACGCCGATATTCTGAAGTGCAACATCGTAATTGGGATCGGTCTGTAAAGCTGCTTCGAAATGAGTTATCGCCTCATCAAGTGAATCGGTTTGCATGAGTAGAACACCGAGGTTGTACTGATAAGTTTTATTCGACGGATCTTTTGCGATAGCTTCACGAATATAGGGTTTAGCTTCATCAGCTTTACCGGTGCGGATATAAAGGTCTATCATTATAGTCAACAGTTCAGCATTGGAAGGATCTAATTTACGTGCTTCTAAGATGGCGCTAATCGCGTTGTTATAATCAACAGCTGCTTCTTGTTTGTTGCTTTTTGCTTCCGCAGCTTGTGCTTTTTGTAAATAAGCATTTATAAGTGAAATGTGAAGATCGGAAGGAGCGTTATGTTTCATTCCTTCTTTCAAAGTTGAAATTTCATTTTCAAAATTTCCATCAGCACGGTGTACAATAGCGATGTACTGATAGGTAATGAATGTGTCAGGATTAATGCTCAACGCGATATTGTAATTTTCGAGTGCTTGCTTCCTGAAATCTGGAGCTTTCCCTGTGGAATCTGTAAGACTTTGATTGTAAGCACCCACACCTTTATTGAGTGATTGACCCCAAATATATTTTTTGGCTTGTGAAATTCTCTCGTCATATTCATTGCTGTTCTTCGAGCAATTATCGTACGCTTCGAGAGATTTTTTAAAATCAGCACGTTGCATACGAGCATTTCCCAAAAGCCACCATGCTTCGGCGTTAGTCGGGTTTTTTTCTGTTTCTTGATTGAGCCATTTTTCGGCGGTCTCCCAATCTTGTCTCTGGATGTAAAGTTTTGCGCTGGTCATCTCCTGCGATGAGCATTGAAAACCTGTGAAGATGAAAAATAAGGTTATAATAGCTGCAAGGAGTGCAAAAATCGTATAGTTTTTCATGAAGGTTCCTTTGTAATAGCGAGTTTTGTTGATAAATTCGAGAGACAATATACACAAAGCTCTAAAAAGAATCAAACTGATATTTTGTTTAAATTATTATTAATGTTGATGAAATTACTCTTACCGATTAATATATCCTAAATAGGAATAGTCAATACCTAAAGCAATAGATATTCGAATGTACTTAGATGAATAATCTGACTGCTCAAAAATATTATTCATATATATTGAATTGTTTTTTATTCGAAATTTTGGTATATACACAAAGTTAATTTGCTTCATGTCTTCAAAATGACGTTATAAAATATTCAGAAAGGAATTTAAAATGGCAGGTGTTCAAATTCAGGTACCCTCAAATGGCCAAAAGATCTCTATCAGTGGCGGGAAATTAAATGTTCCCGATAATCCAATCATTCCGTTTATAGAAGGTGACGGAACCGGAGCCGATATTTGGCGCGCGTCCGTAAGAGTGATGGATGCGGCAGTCCAAAAAGCATACAACGGAAAAAAGAAAATTGCATGGATGGAGGTTTACGCGGGTGAAAAATCGTTCAAACAATTCAACACCTGGCTTCCCGATGAAACTGTTACTGCATTCCGTGATTACCTCGTCGGTATAAAAGGTCCCTTAACAACACCTATCGGCGGTGGAATACGGTCGTTGAATGTAGCATTAAGACAATTGTTGGATTTGTACGTTTGTCTAAGACCCGTTCAATATTTTCAAGGTGTTCCTTCTCCGGTGAAGAAGCCGGAAGCAGTTAATATGGTTATATTCCGTGAGAACACGGAGGATATTTATGCGGGAATAGAATTCGTGGCAGGTTCACCTGAAGCTCAGAAGGTTTTGGATTTCTTCGGAAAAGAATTTCCTGACATGTTTAAAAAAATCAGATTCGGAACAAATGCGAAAGTAAACGATTGGCTTAGAGCTATTGGGCGTCCAGATGAATCAAATGTGAAAGTCGGAGTAGGATTGAAAGCTGTATCGGCACACGGCTCGGGAAGGTTAGTAAGAGCAGCGATCCAATATGCGATAGATCAAAAGAGAAAATCGGTAACATTCGTTCATAAAGGTAACATAATGAAATATACCGAAGGTGCTTTCCGCGACTGGGGATACGAGTTGGCAGAGAAAGAATTCGGTGGAAAAGTTTATACCTGGATGCACTGGGAAAAAACAAAGAAAGACAAAGGAGAAGACACGGCGAATGCAGAGCAGAAATCAGCGCTCGCTTCTGGGAAGATCTTGATTAAAGATGCGATTGCGGATATCACACTTCAGCAGGTATTAACCCGTCCCGATGATTTTGATGTGATTGCAACGTTGAATCTAAACGGAGATTATCTTAGTGATGCTCTTGCAGCGCAAGTCGGCGGAATCGGTATTGCACCGGGTGGAAATATAAATTATGTAAGCGGACACGCGATCTTCGAAGCCACACACGGCACAGCGCCAAAATATGCCGATCTTGATAAAGTGAATCCGGGTTCGGTTATCCTAAGCGGTGAAATGATGTTCCGTCACCTTGGCTGGCTTGAAGCGGCTGATTTGATAATAAAAGGATTGAACGGAGCTATAAAATCGAAATATGTTACATACGATTTCGCACGTCTGATGGAAGGGGCAAAGGAAGTAAAATGCTCTGAGTTCGGCGATGTGATAATCAAAAATATGTGAGTAGATTAATTATATTTCAATCAAAGCCGATCCTGAGGAACAGGGCCGGCTTTTTTATTTAGTGGTCTATCATCTGATAAGCAACATCTTTTTTATATCAACATATTTCCCTGCCGATATTATGCAGAAGTAAATACCGCTTGGTAATCCTTCAGCATTCCACGACACAGGATATTCTCCGGGTTGCTTGACTTCGTTTACTAAAGTTGTCACTTCTTTACCAAGAATATCATATATGTTCAACGTTACGAATTCGATTTTGGATATTTGATATTTGATATTTGTAATCGGATTGAAGGGATTCGGGTAATTTTGTTCGAGTTGGAAAGAAAGGGGAGCGACTGGATTATTGCGATCAATCTTTAAAGAGATATGCGATATGGAATATGAGATACTCGTATAACCATTGCCAGTTATTTCAACCTCTTGTCGATCTGAGATGGCTAAAGAATACACTGATGTTTCGTCAAAAATATTCCAATCCATTTTCAGAGAGTTAGAATTAGATTGAATCTCAATCGGTAAAGATATTCTCGAAAAAAAATTGCTGGGAATTATTTCAATATTTCTCTGCGATCCAAATCGTACATCGAATAAACCGTCGGGCGGAAGGGGAGGCAAATCATACATATTGATACTTCTAACCGTCTCATGCGAACCGAAATAAAGTGTTTGACTATTGTTTAAATTATCCGAGATCGTTAAACGATTCCATCCGGAAAAATCTTCTGATGTTGATGATTTAAAATTCGATAGTGAGGATGCGGATAAAATAAGTTTACCTTCTGACTTTGATTTCACCCAATACCCATATCGTGGTTTTAATGTGTCAGTTGCTGAATAAGATGATTTGTATCCGTAATAACGGGATGTTACTATGCTATCAGGAATTTGCTGTATGTCAGTAATCGGAACATTCCTGGAAATTGAGCCAATCAAATTCCATCCGACTTTCAGATCAATTGTATCGGATAATATCGAATCTCCGGTTATTGATACAAATTGCGGTTCCGAAAATTTTATCCAATAGCCAAGTCCGTTGAAGAGTGAATCACTTAGCACATAGCTATTGTTGAATGAAAACGGTTTGGATACCGCTGTCGGGAAAACTGTTTCTGCACGCGGATCGGCAACGGAAAGATTCAGGGAAACAAGATTCCATCCTTTAAAATAATCCGGATTAATAATGATTGAAAAAGGCATATCGCTTGAATCGATCAGTAATCCTGAATCCATATCAACAATTCGTATCAGAGCTTCAGTCGTTGATGTATCAGGTGGCGTCCAGCTAAAACTTTGTTGTTGAGCCGGAATATTATCTGCAATCAATGTCCAGTTTATGCCGTTGTTCGATGAAAATTCAAGTTTTACTTGTTCTAGAAATCGTTGCTTCCAGGTAATTGATTCAGCAAAACCTCCTGCGAAAATTTCACCGCTATTCGGATAGGTGAGAGATAACTTTGGCTGACGAATCATAGAGCGTTCGTACACCCCGTTCCCGAATGTGGAAGCACGGAGTTTATTGTTGGCTTTTGAGATTGTTAAATCCAACACCATTGCAGGGGGCATACCATCGTTATATTCTTCCCACGTAACTCCATCATCAGACGAATGAAAAACGCCCAAGTCGGTTCCTACGTATAAATTTTCAGGTGCTTCCGGATCAACAAAGATTGCCTGATGCGGAATATCCGGTAGATTACCTGAAATATTTTTCCAAACTATTCCAAGGTCAGTTGTTTTAAATATATGCGGTGTTCCATAACCGGAATATGTAAGATATGCTGTACAGTTATCCGAAGGATCGAATTCAATATCTGTGGGATAGCGATTAGGTAAACTATCGGTTCCATTCAACCGCTTAGTTACATTTGTCCACGCAGACCCGCCATTGCTACTGGAGAATATTTCAAACCTCGGAGTCGCACCAAGTGCGCCGGTACCGGTTCCGGCAATAACATAATCAGCGTTCACTGGGGAAACTCCGATGCAAGCGATATTCGTACCGTTAAGTGTAGCTTGACCATTAGAAGCAAACCAGTTCGTTCCTGCGTTTACAGTCTTGTAAACATTCCTGCTTCCGGCATACAAAATATTCGGGGATGAAGGAGCGATTATAAAAGGTGCAATGAAATTCGCATTGTTCGATCCATAGGCAAGACCGTTTACAATCGGAAATGCCGCGCTTCCGCCTTGAGTTGATTTGTAAAGATTTAAATATTGATATTCAAAATACATTATGTTTTTATCTGTCGGATCTATTCCACACCAGCCACCGTCATTATAAAATATATCGAACCAATATGGAGATCCCCAATATTTAAGCGTGCCGTTATCCTGAAGTCCTCCTATGGCAATATTTGAATCTTGCGGCGAGTTCGCGAATCCCGGATAGAATTGAGTAGTCTGCAATCCATAATTACAACTCAAGAAAGATGCACCACCATCGGAAGTTTTGAAGATACCGCCATCGGTTCCATAATAAACAACTCTCGGATTAAATGGATCAAATGCGATTGCGTGATGATCCACATGAACAACATAAGTTGATATGTTGCTGAGCATGCCGCCGCCGTTTGTGGATAGGTATATATCAAGTCCGGCGCAATAAATTGAATCGGGATTATTCGGATGAACAGATATTACATTATCATACCATCCTTGCGAACCGACGAAGTTTACGGTTGACTTTAAACTCCAACTGTTTCCATTATCGGTAGATTTGTACAATCCAAGAATGCTGCCTGTTGAAGCATTCGAAATTCCGGCATAGATAATAGAAGAGTTAGAGGGAGCGTAAGAAAGCGATGTCCGTCCGAAATTAACCGCAGGAAGACCGTTGGTTAATTGAAACCAGGATGATCCGCCATTTGTAGTTTTATATAAACCTGGATTCGGAGACGAGTTCAAATTACCGTGCGAAACAATCAAATGATTTGTGTCTGCCGGACTCATTACTAAATCCATTGCCATCAAAATAGTATCGGATCGGATCCATGATGAACCCGCATTTACTGATTTGAATACACCTTCGCTTGTTGCAGCAAAAATTGTGTTGGGATTGAGAGGATTAATAACAATCTTTTGAACAGCGGTTATTTCTGGGAATATCCAAGTTAATCCTGTTTGGTTCCAAGAGATTCCTGCATCGGTTGATTTTAAAATTCCCATACCGTAAGATGCACGAGCGCCGGGAGTTCCAATTAAAGGACGGAAGTACAAACTTATTTCACCGGTTCCAATAAACATTACATCAGGATTTAAAGGATTTAATGCTACTGCACTAACTGATAATGTGTTAAAACCTGTATTGATATAACTCCAAGCACCCGAGCCGATGCCACCCTGTGTCGATTTCCAAAGTCCTCCGCTTGCAGAACCAGCCCAAATTATATTTGAATTTCGCGGATCGATTGCAAGAGCGAGAATTCTTCCACCGATGTTATATGGACCCAATGCCTTCCATGGCTCTATACTATTTACCGATCGCGGTGATAATTTATTAAGTTGCCTAAATTGTTGAATTTGCTGAACGCCTTTTTGAAAAGCTTTTTGAGGAATCATCTCTCCGGGTAATGCGCGTTGAGCATACCACCATTCAAAACTTTTCATCGCACCGGTAAATCCGGATTTTTCATTATGCTCAAGTGGGCACTGCTTCTCTTCTTTTACAATCTCAACGAACGGAAGAATGAAAAAGCTTAAGGTTATTAAGAATTGAATAATTCTTTTAGGCATTTGAGTTTTCTTGTTGAATCAATCTAACTCAATATATTCCTTCGCGAAGCAAAAGTCAATATCATTATTTTGTAAAATTCATCAAATTTTGCTACTTTCCAATAGAAATTTTGTACAAATTTATGGAATAGATAGATGGCAGGAGCCAATCCATTAGTAGAACACGAAGAATTAAAAGGTATTGAAGAAGAAATTCAGCCACCGGCGAAGGTTGTTTTATTCAATGATGAGGTTCATACATTCGACGAGGTCATAGTTCAGATAATGCGTGCAACAGGTTGCGATTTATCAAAGGCGGAAGCGTTAACCTGGGAAGTGCATAATTCTGGTAAAGCCATAGTGTTTGTTGGAGAATTATTGAAGTGCACTCAAGTAAGTTCAATACTTGAAGAGATCGAATTGATGACGCAAATAGAACTATGATGGATATTTTTGAATATTGTTTATCCCGCTTCAGCGGGATTTGTTATTATAGCATGATAATTTATCGGGATTGATGAAGAAAGAAATAATATAGATGACATCAAAAGAAATAAGAAATAGTTTTATAAAATATTTTGAAGAACGTGGACATAAAATTGTTTTAAGTGCTCCGGTTATTCCTCACGACGATCCGACGTTGTTATTCACAAATGCCGGAATGAATCAATTCAAAGATGTATTCCTCGGAACAGGAAAAAGAGAATATAACCGTGCAGCTGATACTCAGAAGTGCATCCGTGTAAGCGGAAAGCATAATGATCTTGAAGAAGTTGGAAGAGATACATATCATCATACATTTTTTGAAATGCTGGGTAACTGGTCATTTGGTGATTATTATAAAAAGGAAGCCATTGAGTGGGCGTGGGATTTATTGACAAGAGTTTGGGGATTGGATAAAAAACGATTATACGCAACTGTCTATGAATCAGACGATGAAGCTGAAGAGTTATGGAAGAAAGTCACCGATATCGATCCATCGCATGTTTTGCGATTCGGCAGGAAAGATAATTTTTGGGAGATGGGTGAGACTGGTCCTTGCGGGCCATGTTCGGAAGTTCATATTGACTTGACAGATGATTATTCAGGCGGGAAACTCGTCAATGCCGGCGATGCGCGAGTGATGGAAATATGGAATCTTGTTTTCATGCAATACAATCGTGATGATAAGGGAACGCTTACTCCACTTCCGGCAAAGCATGTTGATACAGGTATGGGTTTTGAAAGAATTTGTGCCGTGATGCAGGGAAAGAAATCTAATTACGACACTGATGTTTTCATGCCGATCATAAACCGGATTTCCGAGATTGCAGGTCAGCCATACAAAGCACAGCTTAACAATCCGCTCGATATCGCCATGCGCGTTGTGGCTGATCACGCTCGCATGCTTTCGTTTTCAATTGCCGACGGTGGAATTCCTTCCAACGAAGGACGTGGTTATGTTATGCGTCGCATACTCCGCCGCGGTGCCCGATTCGGTCGGACACTCGGATTGCACGAGCCGTTTATTTACAAAGTTGTAGAAGCAGTTGTAAAATCGATGGGAGAACAATTCCCTGAAATAAAAGAAAAGCAAAATCATATTGAACGAGTAATAAAGGGTGAAGAGGAAAGTTTTAATCAAACGCTCGACCGTGGGTTGGAAATATTTGAGAGAGTAATTATAGAGATTGGTCACTCTAAAACATTTCCGGGTGAAGATGCTTTTAAGTTATATGACACATTTGGTTTCCCGCTTGACTTGACAGAGATGATGGCGTCTGAAAAAGGATTAAAAGTAGACATCGGAATGTTCACTGAGTTGATGGAGGAACAAAGATCTCGAGCAAGATTAGCGAAAACTATAGACGAAGTATCTCATGAGAGATATTTTGCTACAGATAAAAAATCAAAATTTGTCGGTTATGACAAAATGGAAACAAATGCGACGGTATTAGAGATAAAACCTGCTCAAGAGGGAAAAATTCATACGTTAGATTATCTTATCCTTGATGAAACTCCTTTTTATACAGAATCCGGCGGTCAAGTAGGTGATATAGGCTATATTGAGTTCCCAGATAAGAAAAAGAAAACAATAATACGGAAAGTGTTCAAAGTAGGTGATGCGATTGTGCACGAAATAGGACGAAGCGATGGTGTGTTACCAGGGATGAAAGCCCGTATATGGTTAGATGATACCGCCAGACCACATACTATGCGTAATCACACCGCAACACATCTTCTGCACGAAGCTTTGCGATTAGTACTTGGTGATCACCTTCAACAGCAGGGTTCACTTGTAGAACCGAAGCGATTGCGTTTCGACTTTAATCATTTTGAAAAAATCTCTCCGGATCAAATTCGAAAGATCGAAGAAATCGTCAATGAAAAAATTGAACAAGCGCTTCCCGTTACAGCACTCAACGATCCGAATGAATGGCTGACAATCGAAGAAGCAAAGCGTCAATTTCCAAAGTTAAAAATGTTCTTTGGAGAAAAGTACGGTGATAAAGTTCGCGTTGTAGCTGTAGATGATTTTTGTGCCGAGCTTTGCGGCGGTACGCATGTTAAGAACACAAAAGATATACAATTATTCAAGATTGTTTCAGAGGCAAGCATTGCGAGCGGAATTCGAAGGATTGAGGCGGTTACGGGTGATGGATTGAAAATTTATTTACAGGAACGTCTTGATAAAATAGGAGAGATGAACGCTCATATAGAAAAAATGATTATCGAAAAAGAAGAACTTGAAAAGCAGCTTGGACAGTTTACAAATCTAGAATCCACTGCACGACCATTGCTCGGAGAGATTTCTCTTCCTGAAATAATCACTTCAAAGGTTATCGATGAAGTTGAAGGAACAATCAAAGAGCGAGAAGAGACGATTGAAGTAGTTTCGAAGTCAACCATCGATCTGAAAAAGGAACTTAGCAAATATCGTGTAAAAGAGGTATCTTCAGGAATCGATTCTATGATTGCTGGTGCTGAGCTAATTGACAACATCAGGATTGTTGTTCAAAAAGTGAAAGTTCAGAGTGTAGAAGAATTGCAAAGCTTAGGTGATGCGCTGCGTTCAAAACTCGGTTCAGGAATTGGATTGGTAGCAACCGTGATGAACGAGAAAATATCTTTAGTGTGCGTTGTAACAGATGATCTAATCAAGGATAAAAAATTGCAAGCAGGCAAGATTGTCGGTGATGTAGCAAAACTCGTTGGCGGCGGCGGCGGCGGTCGTCCGCATCTTGCAACCGCAGGCGGGAAAGATGTTTCTAAATTAGATGAAGCACTTAGTCAAGTTAGTACGATTGTCAAGAATTATTTGAAATAAATGTCATTGGTCATTCGTTATTCGTCATTTGTTGTGCGTAAATATTAGCAAACGTATTTTTTTACTTTTTCATTTTTAATTTTTAATTAATATGGCACATTTACCTTTAACACTCTTGCATCGACAGAAATATGTTCAGGATCAACTGAATGAGAGTGCTGAAACGAAAAAGAAAATCTTCGATTCTTGCACAGGGGAGATCCTAAAAGCCGTCGATATAATCATGAAAGCATTCAACGATAAGAAGAAACTACTTATCTGTGGAAACGGCGGTAGTGCGGCAGATGCTCAGCACATAGCAACCGAGTTTGTCATTCGTATGACGAAGGCAAATCGACCTGCATTGCCCGCAATAGCTTTAACAACCGATACATCGATGTTGACAGCAGGTGGTAACGATATCGGATTCGAGAATGTTTTTGCTCGCCAGGTTGAAGCTCTTGGGAATAAAGGCGATGTTTTGCTTGCAATCAGTACAAGCGGGAAATCTGTAAATGTAAATCTCGCAATTGCAGAGGCAAAAAGACGCGGTATGACGGTTATTGGATTGCTTGGAAAAGATGGAGGTTCATCAAAAGAGATAGTGGATGTATCCATCATTATTCCCTCGAACGATACACAGCGAATACAAGAAGGGCATATTACAACTGCTCATATCATTTGTGGGATCATCGAAAACGAAATGTTTGGTTGAAGTGAATTTCAGAACAATGTAATAATAGGAAGGGATAATTTATGGAAAACGACTTATTAAAGGAAATTCTTGCTGAGATAAAGGGACTAAGGAAAGATACTAACGAAAAATTAAATCAAACCAATGAGAGGATCGACCAAACTAACTTAAGGTTAGTTCAAACTAATAAGGAACTGGCAGGGCTTCGTGAATCAGTAATAGTATTGCAGGGAGGTGTAAGTGATTTACGATATGAAATGCAAGGGGTCAAGCAAATATTAGGTGATAAAGTTATATGGCAAAACGATAACATCATTCTGCAAACACGGGAAGGGCAAGCAATTTACGGAGTGATAAAACACGCCTCTAAAGAATAGAAGAACCTTCTTGATGCCAAATCCCCGACGAAATGATTTTTTAATTCCGACTCTTGCTGTAATATTCGACAGCATAGCAATCGAGCTTGCGTTTCTTTTTTCATACTGGTTAAGGTTTAATACTTCGCTTTTAAATTTCCTTCCACTAACCGAAGATAAACCGCCGCTGATGGCATACATCTACGGCTCATTCGTTATAATCCCGATCTGGCTTTTGATTTTTAACTCAAATAAAATGTACGGTGCCCGACGGAATGTTGCTTTAACCGATGAATTTATTTCAATAATTAAACTGATATCTGTTGCAATGCTCGTTGTTATGAGCGCCGCCTTTTTCTACCGGGCTTTTTCTTATTCACGTGTTGTGTTTTTCTTTTTATGGATAAATTCTATCGTTATGATATTCACCGGCAGAATTGTTCTCTTCAGGATTGAGAAGTTTATTTATTCAAAAGGGAGGGAGCTTAGAAACGCAATCATAATCGGCTCCAATGAAACTGCAGTAAGAATATTTGCCCAACTTTCAACTCACCCTCTTTTAGGATATAGATTTTTGGGTTATATCGCTGGTCAACCTGTGACTATTCAACCTTTATCATCATCAAATTATCTTGGTAATTTTTCTGATGTTCAGGAAATCCTTACACGCGAACGAATTGAACTTGCGCTAATTGCATTGAATTATGATGAGCATCCTAAACTTATGAAACTTGTGCAGGATTGTGAAGGTGTTAACACCGAATTAATGCTTGTCCCTGATTTATTAGAGGTGATGACCTCCGGTATGAAAATTAAGGAAATCGATGGAATACCGTTCATCAAAATAAAAGGCGTTCCTATGACGACATGGGGAAGGATCGTCAAACGAGTATTCGATTTTTTTATTTCCACTTTTTTATTGATTCTTTTATCATGGCTATTCTTGTTGATAGCAATAGTTATCAAGTTAAATTCGAAAGGGAAGATCTTTTTTGTTCAAGAGCGGGTTGGATTGGACGGGAGATCATTTCGAATGATGAAATTCAGAACAATGAAGGTTGGAGCCGAAATGTTCGATAACGAATCAGGGCTTGGAGTTGATAATGATCCACGGCAAACCTCTGTCGGAAAGATTTTGCGGAAGTTAAGCTTGGATGAATTTCCTCAGTTGATAAATGTTTTCAAAGGAGAAATGAGTTTGGTTGGACCGCGCCCAGAAAGACCATATTATGTTCAACAATTTAAATCGCTAATTCCCAAATATCTCGATCGCCATCGTGTTAAAACCGGAATGACCGGATGGGCACAGGTGAATGGTTTGAGAGGAAATACTTCACTTGAGGAAAGAATTAAATATGATATTTATTATATTGAAAATTGGTCGATAGGATTTGACGTTAAAATATTATTCAAAACTATAAAGGCGGTTTTTTATTCATGAAGATGTCATTTGTTTCAAAATATATTCACTACCCAAAACTCACCACTCACTATTAACAAATTAACAAAATGATTACGCTATTTATTTTTTATGTACACGTAATTGCCGCAGTTGTAATCTATACAAAACGCTGGCAGGAAGAAAGCTGGAAGGATGGATTATTGGGTGTTGGATTTCTCGCACTCATATTTTCTGTCGGGTGGTCTATTTCAACTTTCATATTAAAATTATTCATGGACGAAAGGGGATTCGGTGTCTTGCTTGATAGAGATGCGTTATCGTTAGTATTGTTACTGGTTATGGAGGCGATTTTCTTCTCCTACCAGATGAGAAGAAAGAAGAAAAAAATGCAAACAGTGTGAAGTCGCACATCCAACAATTTGAATGGCCTTAGAAGGAAAGATTTACAAAAGAGACATAAAGGAGAACCACAGCACCTGCCGCAGAACACGATCAATTATTCCTGAGTGATTATTATTTTAAGTCAACTTGTTAATAATTTTCAAAAGCAATATTCTTAACCATGTTTACAGCATTCATCCAAATTATCATACGCATCGGGATCGCGCTTCTTATCATTTGCATCATAACCAGCTCTTGTCAACGTAATTTCAATCGTTTGAAGATTAGTTTGAGTCGGAACGAATTTGACCTCGATATTTTTCTTTTCAAGATCAACATTGACTTCCTTGACACCCTCAAGAGCATAGATAGCATTTTTAATATTATCCTCACAATGCGAACAGCCAATACCTGAAGAATGAATCATTACTGTCTCAAGTTGAGCTTGCTTAACGCAATTGAACGACAAAAAAACAAGTAAGATGATAGGAAGAATTAAAAGTCGTTTAAGCATACAATTCCTTTTAAAATATTATTTATGATTTGTTCAGCTTGTGCATCGGTTCAGCCGAATGTTAATAAATAATAATATGAAAATATTCCCCAAATTGCTATATTTACAAATCATTTCAACGTTCTAATTGAATTCAAGTCATTTTTCAAAGAATTAAGAAAGTAATCCCATGTCAATAATTTTAAATGGTTCAGACTTAACAGCAGGAAAATTAGTACGTATCGCCCGCCATAACGAAAAAGTTGAATTAGCACCTGATGCATTGGCGAGAATTAAAACTTGCAGAGCTATGCTCGAAGAAAAGATAAAAGCACGAGAAATTATGTACGGAACAAACACCGGCATCGGTGAATTTTCCGAAGTTGTTCTAAACGATGATCAGGTAAAAGAGTTTCAGAAATACTTGATTTACAATCATGCGGCAGGAATCGGTGATCCGGCACCGATTGAGTATGTTCGCGGCGCAATGGCTGCAAGAATAAATGTGCATGCTCATGGTAATTCGGGATGCCGACCGGAGATTACTCTTACATTGGTTGAGATGTTGAATAAAGGTGTAACACCAGTTGTTTGTCAAAAAGGTTCAGTTGGTGCATGTGGAGATCTTGCGCCTATGTCACAAATTGCTTTACTCATGATGGGTGAAGGAGAAGCATATTACAAAGGCGAAAAACTTCCGGGTAAGGTGGCACTAGAGAAAGCGGGCATTCCGATACCCGGGCTACAAGCACGCGACGGCTTGGCAACAATAAACGGCTCTAACTTACTAACAGCAATGAGTGCAATTCATCTTTATGATATCAATCGTTGGTTGAAGCAGGCAGAGATTGCTTGTGCAATGTCGCTTGAAGCATTATTTGCTAACTTGAAGCCGTATGATACTCGTTTGCATGAGCTACGTGGTTTCTCCGGTGCCATACGAAGCGCTAAAGCAATTTTGACTTGCATAAAGGGAAGTGATTTACAAACAGGAAAGATAAAGACAAAAGTTCAGGATGCGTACTCAATGCGTTCTTCGCCGCAGGTAATCGGTACGGCACACGATGCAGTTGCTTATGCGAAAAAGCAAGTGGAAATAGAATTAAACGGAGTTGGCGACAATCCGATTTTCATACCGGAACATAAACTGACATTAACTGGTGCAAACTTCCAGGGTTCACCAGTTTCATTACCTATGGATATGGTAGGTGTGGCAGTAACAATGGTGAGTGTACTTTCGGAACGAAGATTGAATCGCCTTTTAAATCCTGCATTGAGTGTTGGACTTCCTGCATTCTTGACTAAAGGTGCCGGAATGTTTTCAGGTTTAATGCTTAGCCAGTACACTGCCGATATGCAGATTGTTGAGCAGAGAATTCTTTCGACTCCGGCATCGATTCAATCCATTCCAGCCGCAGCAGATCAGGAAGACTTTGTTTCGATGGGAATGAACACTGCAATTAAGAATGGGCAAATTTTAGATAATGCCTACGG